>RGYP01000110.1 GCA_010031985.1 Gammaproteobacteria bacterium | reverse complement strand
ATTGGCGGAGGTGGAACGCACCGCGATCCCGGGTCCGGGGAGCTGTGGCGGCATGTACACCGCCAACACCATGGCCTCGGCGATCGAAGCGCTGGGTCTGTCGCTGCCCGACAGTTCCGCACAGGAAGCGGTGAGCGAACTCAAGCAGAACGATTGCTGGCGAGCGGGCGAGGCCGTCGTGCGACTCGTCGAGGCGGGTATCACGCCCTCCATGATCCTCACCCGCAAGGCTTTCGAAAATGCCATCACCGTGACTATCGCCGTCGGTGGTTCGACCAATGCGGTGCTGCACTTGCTCGCAATCGCACACGCAGCGGGCGTTCGCCTGTCGCTCGACGATTTCACGCGCATCGGCAAACGCGTGCCGGTGCTCGCCGATCTGCGCCCGAGCGGCCGCTATGCCATGTCAGAGTTGATTGCGATCGGCGGCATCCAACCTTTGATGAAACGTTTGCTCGATCGCGGTCTGTTGCACGGTGAATGCTTGACCGTCACCGGTCGTACGCTCGCCGAAAATCTGCAACGCGTGCGCGACTATCCGCGGGGTCAAAAAATCGTTTACGACTTTGACGCTCCCATCAAGAAAGACAGCCACCTCGTCGTGATGCGCGGCTCGGTGGCCCCCGAGGGGGCCGTCGCCAAAATCACCGGGAAAGAGGGCTTGTCGTTCTCGGGACCCGCGCGGGTGTTCGACGGTGAGGAGCAAGCCACCAAGGCGATACTCGCCGGCAAGGTCAAGGCGGGCGACGTCGTCGTCATTCGCTACGAGGGCCCGCGCGGTGGTCCGGGCATGCGCGAAATGCTGAGCCCCACCGGCGCCATCATGGGCCTCGGACTCGGGGACAAAGTCGCGCTGATCACCGACGGCCGTTTCTCCGGCGGCAGTCACGGCTTCGTGGTGGGTCACATTTCCCCCGAGGCCATGAACGGCGGGCCGATCGCGCTCATTCGCAACGGCGATGCCATCACGATCGACGCGGTCGCTCGGCGCATCGACATCGACGTTGCCGCCGCCGAAATGCGTCGCCGCAGAAAAGCCTGGATAGCGCCCAAGCCGTACGCGACGCGCGGCGTTCTCGCGAAGTTCGCGGGCTCGGTCAGCAGCGCCTCGCAAGGGGCCGTGACCGATTGATCTTCGTGACGTTTCGATGACAGGTTTGCAGGGTCCCGTGCAATCGCGGGTCGGGTGGTTGTCAGCATCATCGAGCGCGGTTACAGTTGCTGCCGGTCGGGGGATTGGCAACGGATGACGCACACCGCGTTCGCCTTCAAGGTCGAACGAGGGCGCTCAAGGATTGGCACATTCTCCCGGCACACTCCGCTGGTGCGGTGGTTCGATGTCCCCCAGGGCAGTGAATACACGTCCGATCGAGTGTTGGGTCCTTGCGGTGCCGCGCGCCGAGCGTGTCGGGGGTCGCAGGGAGAAAGTTGCGCGCGAGCGGATTCCCGGTTAGTTTTCGGGCCCCTTCGCCGCATTGGCTGTTGATCTGCCGCGAGAGCACATGGCGACTTACGTACAACAGAACCAGTCCCGTCGGATGGCGATTTTCGGTCTGATCGTCGGCTTCCACATCCTGCTCGGGTATGCGTTGGTCAGCGGCCTGGCCCGCAAAGTTGTTGAGGTGGTCGCCCCGCCGCTCGTCACCGACATCATCGAAGAGATCAAACCCGAAGATAAGCCGCCACCGCCGCCGCCGCCGCAGATCGAGCGTCCGCCGGTGCAAGTACCGCCCCCTGATGTGGTGATCGATATTCCGATGGAGTCGAGCACGACCGCCATCAGTAACGTGACCGATAGACCCGTTCCGGTCGCAGCGCCGCCGGCGCCGGTCGTCGTGGCCCGCTCGCCGGCGAAGATCGGTCGCATGCCTTCGAGCGAAGACTATTACCCGGCTGCGTCCAAGCGCGCAGAAGAGCAGGGCACGGTCACCGTAAAAGTTTGCGTGGATGCCAAAGGCAAGATCATCGGTAACCCGACCGTCGTCACGTCGTCGGGTTTCGAAAGATTGGACGAGGGTGGGGTCAAGCTTGCACGAGCGGGGCGTTATCAGCCCGGCACGGCGGGCGGTCAGCCTCAAGATGAGTCCTGCGTTTCGTTTCGCGTGAAGTTCGAGATCAAGTAAGCGTTTTATTCCCTGAGGAAAACATGGAAAACACTGAAGCCACTACCGCTGTCGTCGAGAACCCGTATGGCCTTGGGGCCCTCTGGGAACAAGGCGATTTCGTCGCCAAGGGCACGCTGATCATCATGGTGATCATGTCGCTGACCTCCTGGTACGTCATCATCATGAAGCTGCTCGATCAGCGTAAGCTCATGGCCTCCGCCAAGCTCGCCGAGCAGAAGTTCTGGACGGCCGGCTCGATCCGCGAAGCGATCGACCGTCTGCCGAAGACCGACACCTACCGCATGATCGCCGAGGACGGCCTGCGCGCCTCGCAGCATCACGAAGGCCGGCTGACCGACCGCATCGCACTGCACGAGTGGGTGACCATGTCGCTGCAACGCTCCATCGAGGGTGTCAATAACGTGTTGCAGGGCGGTCTGCCGTGGCTCGCCACGGTCGGTTCGACGGCTCCGTTCGTCGGTCTCTTCGGCACGGTGTGGGGCATTTACCACGCGCTCGTCGCGATCGGCGTGTCCGGCCAGGCTTCGATCGACAAGGTCGCGGGCCCCGTCGGTGAGGCGCTCATCATGACGGCCATCGGTCTCGCCGTCGCGGTGCCGGCGGTCATGGGCTACAACTGGCTCATCCGTCGCAACAAGAGCGTGCAGGAAGAGCTCGGCAACTTCGCATCCGACCTGCACGCGTTCCTCGTGAGCGGTGCTCGCGTAGCGGTTCCGGCACCGACGGCTGCTGCTTCGGCAGCGGCTCCGGCCAAGAAGTAAGGTTCTAGACCTGGTTCCTCCGGGGGAGGCCGCGCCGCCATCGGCGCGGCCTTCGGACCCGGGAAAACTCGAGGATTCGATCCATGGCGATGAGCGTAGGGTCCGGCAGCGGCGAGGGCCAACTCAACTCCACCATCAACACGACGCCTCTCGTCGATGTGATGCTGGTGTTGCTGATCATCTTCCTGATCACCATTCCGGTGATCACCAAGACCGTGAAGGTGTCTTTGCCCAAGGCGGCGAATATCGCCACCCAGACCAAGCCCGAGAACATCACGGTCGCGGTCGATTCTCAGGGCAACATTTACTGGAACAACGAGCAGGTCGCGAGTCGCGATCAACTCATCGAGATGATCAAGATCGAGGCCGTCAAAGACCCCCAGCCCGAGATCCACATCCGCGGCGACGCCAACGCGCGCTTCGAGGACATCGGCAAGGTCATCTACTCGGTCCAACGTGGCGGTATCGTCAAGGTCGGATTCATCACTGAGCCAGACCGCGGCATCCGCGGTTCGCGCTGATCTCTTGCGGAGTACGTTTCCATGGGAATGAATGTAGGCAGCGGTGACGAAGGCGGTGCGATGTGCGACATCAACACGACGCCGCTCATCGACGTCATGTTGGTTCTGCTCATCATGTTCATCATCACCATTCCGGTGATGACCCACGCGGTCAAACTCGATATGCCGCGGCCGACCAACGCGCCGCCGCCGCCGGTCCCGCCCGAGATCATCGATATCGAGATCGATTTCGACGGTACGGTGGTCTGGAACGGCACGCCGGTTCAAAATCTCGATGCACTCGAGAAATACTTTCGCGTCGAGAGCCAGCAGGACCCGCAGCCGGAACTCCACCTGCGCCCCGACAAGCGCGCCAAGTACGATGTGGTCGCCAAGGTGCTCGCGTCGGCGCAACGAAACCGCATGAAGAAAATCGGCTTCGTGAACGTGTCGGAGTTCGCGGATTGACGAGCGGTCGCTCGATGCTGGTGTGATCCACAGGACGCACTTGCACAGCTAGAGGTTACAATTTCGCCGCCGCCTCCCAAGGTTGCGGCGAAGTTTTTTGTGGTGGCCAAGGTGGGCTACCCCCAAGCGAGGAAGTACATGAGGAAGTCAGCCGTAGTTACTTTGCTGGTTGCCGCCGTAGCGGCTCTGCAATTTTCGTCCACTGCCCTGGCCGAGAAGGTCAGCCCTGCGGTCGCCAAGACCTTGCAGGCGGCTCAGAACGCCAGCAAAGCAAAGAGGTGGGGCGAGTGCCTGTCGAATCTGCGCACTGCAGACGGCGCCGCAGGCAAGACGGCCTACGATTCCTTCATCATCAACGAACTGACGGCGTTCTGCGCGCTCAGCTCCAACGACGTCGCCACGGCGACTGCGGCCATGCAGACCAATCTGTCCTCGCCGTTTGCGGCAGACAAGGTGGCGCAGCGCACCCGTGACCTTGCCAAGGTGCACTTCAATGCGCGCAACTACGCCAAGACCATCGAGATCGGCCGGGGCGCGATCAAGAGTGGTTACGCCGATGCGGATACCTTTCTTGTGGTGGCACAGTCCTATTACCAGCAAAACGACTACAAGAACGCGCGCGAGTTCACCGGCAGCTGGATCCGCGATCTCGAGAAGCGTGGTCAGCGTCCCAAAGAAAATGCGATTCAAATCTACGTGACCTCGTGCATGCGCCTGAAGGACGAGGCCTGCACTGCGGCGGGCTTCGAAAAACTCGTCACCTACTACCCTGATCCGGCGGGCTGGGCGAACCTGATGCAGTCGCTGTTCGCAACGCGCAACGACGCAGCGGCGTTCAACGCTTACCGCTTGGCGACCGAGGTCGGCGCGATGCGCACCGGTGACGACTACACCGAGATGGCGCAGCGGGCGATCGAGAAGGGGCTGCCTGGCGAGGCGCAAGCGGCGCTGGAAGCGGGTTTCGCGCGCAAGGCATTCACCGAGAAGCGCGACGTCGATCGCAACACGCGGCTGCTGGCGACCGCCAAGGAGCGGGCGGCAGCGGATCGCGCCGCACTCGCAAAGGCCGACAAAGAGGCGGCCGCCGGCAAGAGCGCCGATGCCGATCTGCGCGTCGGTCAGGCCTACATGAGCTATGGACAATACCCGGCCGCCGTGGCGGCCATTCAGCGCGGGATCGCCAAGGGCAACGCCTCCGATCCCGCCGAGGCACAGATGGTGCTCGGCATCGCCCAACTCAAGGCTGGAAACCGCTCCGAAGCCACCAAGGCGTTCAGGGCAGTCAAGGGCGACGCCGACATTCAGCGCGTCGCGAAACTTTGGAGCTTGCGAGCCCAATAAGGGCGCAACGCTCGAGAATCAACGCAAACCCATCGGCTCTTGATCGCGTTTCGTGGGGGTAAAAGAAATGCGCACTCTGACTCGTACCGTGCCGCTACTCGTGGCCGCAATCCTGTCGTCCGTGGCCTTCGCCCAAAAGGCGGAGCAAAAGTCCGATCAGAAGGGGGCTGCCAAGCCGCCGTCGGTCAGCCGCGCCATCCTGAAGCCGCTGATGGCCGCGCAGGAAGCGAGCAAGAAAGAGCAGTGGGCCGAGTGCGTGGCCAAGATCAAGGAAGTTGAGGCGTTCCCGAACCGTACGCCGTACGACGAATACGTCAGCAACGACATCCTCGGCTTCTGTGCACTGCGCGCCGGCGACACGCCGCTCGCGCTCAAGGCCTGGTCGCAAGTCACCGATACCGAGTTTTCGGATCCTGCCCGCTCGGCAACGCTGCGCAAGGGTTTGCTGCAGATGTCCTATCAGGTCAAAGATTATCCCAAGGCCGTGGAGTATGGCCGACGCCTGATCGCTGACGGCAGCACGGATGAGGCCGTGCACCTGCTGACGATACAGTCGTACTACCTGCAAAACGATTTCAAGGCCGCCGAGAAGATGGCTGCCGAGTACGTCGCTGCGACCGAGAGTCGAGCGCAGACGCCACCGGACATGGCGCTGCAGCTCTACACGAGCTCGTGCATCAAACAGGAAGATGACGCTTGTACGATTCGCGCCCTCGAAAAGCAGGCGCAGTACGCACCCAAGAAAGAGACCTGGCCCAATCTCAGCCTGCTCCTGTTCCGCGCGAGCACCGACGCCAACACGCTCAACATTTTCCGTCTCTCGCGCGAGATGGGCGGCATGACCCGCGGTGAAGAGTTCACTGAGATGGCGCAGCTCGCCATCGAAAAGGGTCTACCCGGCGAGGCGCAAGCCACGCTCGAAGAGGGGCAGTCCAAGGGGCTCTACAGCAACAAGTCGACGCAAGAGCTCGCCAATCGTCTGCT
>RGYP01000109.1 GCA_010031985.1 Gammaproteobacteria bacterium | reverse complement strand
TTCGAGTTCGGCACCGTGGTCGGGCGGCAAGTCGCCGAGTTCGAGCACGCGGACGTTGGGTTTCGTCGCGAGCACGGCGAGCGCCTCGGCAGAAATTTTTGGTGCGGCGAGCACTTCGACGAATTGGCGGGCGAGGATGGCGCTGGCAGTCGCTGCATCGAGCGGCCGATTGAAGGCGATGATGCCGCCAAAGGCGGAAGTGGGGTCGGTTTTGTACGCCGATTCGTAGGCCGCATCGATCTTCGCCGCCGTGGCTACGCCACAGGGATTGGCGTGTTTGACGATCACGCAGGCCGGCGTCGCGAATTGCCGTACGCATTCGATGGCAGTGTCGGCATCGGCGATGTTGTTGAAGGACAATTCTTTGCCCTGCAGTATCTTGGCATTGGCCACCGAGGGGCCGCGCGGCGTCACGTCACGATAGAACGCGGCGAGTTGGTGTGGATTTTCGCCGTAGCGGAGATCCTGCACTTTCTCGAAGACCAGCGGCAACGACTTCGGGAACTCATCGCCCGGCGCCGGGTTACGCGCCTGCAGATAGTTGGCGACCATGGTGTCGTAGCGCGCGGTGTGCGCAAAAGCTTTTGCCGCGAGCCAGGCGCGCAGCGCGGGCGTCGTCGCACCCTCACGATTTTCGATCTCGGCAAGCACCGTGCCGTAATCCTGCGGATCGACGACCACGGTCACGGCATCGTGATTCTTTGCGGCGGCGCGCACCATGGCCGGACCACCGATGTCGATGTTCTCGATCGCTTCCGAGTAGGTGCAAGCTGGTCGCGCCACGGTCTCGGCGAACGGGTAGAGATTGACGATCAGCAGATCGATACGCTCGATGCCGTGCAGCGCCATCACGCTTTCATCGACGCCGCGACGACCGAGCAGTCCGCCATGGATGCGTGGATGCAGGGTCTTGACCCGGCCGTCCATGATTTCCGGGAAGCCGGTGTGCTGCGAGACTTCTTTGACCGTGATGCCCTGCTCGGCGAGCAGGCGCGCGGTACCGCCCGTCGAGAGGATCTCGACGTTGCGCGCGAGCAGCGCTTGCGCGAGTTCGATGACGCCCGTCTTGTCCGATACCGAAATGAGGGCGCGACGTACGACGACAGGCATGCGTGCTTACTCCGGATTGAGACCGAACTCGCGCAGCTTGCGCCGCAGCGTGGCGCGATTGATGCCGAGGATTTCGGCGGCGCGGGACTGATTGCCTTCGGCGTGGCGCAGGACCACGCGCAACAACGGTTCTTCGACTTCGCGCAGTACGAGCTCATAGAGCCCGGAGGGCTGATGGCCGTTGAGGTGGTTGAGGTATTCCTCGAAAGCGCGCTCGGCGTGACCGCGCAAGGGCAGTTCCAGTTTGCCGTCGCCGTTGCCCGCTCCATCACCCGACATGCTCTACACCTCGATCAACGCACCGATCACTGCACCGCCGCCCAGGCACCAAACAATTCCGCGGCACATGCGTACTGGGTCGACGTCGAAGACGCCGCCATCAGCAGGGCGCGCGCGTCGGGCGTCCTGTCGAGCAGTCGTGCATACCAGCCAAGATGTTTGCGTGCAATTCGCAGCCCGGACTCTTCGCCGTGGAAGGCGTAGATGGCCTGCAAATGCGCAAGAACTATATCACGGCGTTCTGCTGCCGAGAGCGCTGCGGGCACGACCCCGCGCGCCAGCAGGCCATTGATGTCACGGAAAATCCACGGCGCGCCATGAGAGGCGCGGCCCACCATGACGCCCGACGCGCCCGTGTAGCTCAAGACGTGTCGCGCTTTGTCCGCACCGTCGATATCGCCGTTGGCCAGCACCGGGATGCGCACTGTTGCGCGAATGGCACGGATGGTGTCGTACTCGGCCTCGCCCTCATAGAAATCGGCGCGCGTGCGACCATGGATGGCAAGCGCAGCGATCCCGCTCTGTTCGGCAATCTGCGCCACGCGCACGCCATTGCGATGTTCGCGATCCCAGCCGGTGCGGGTTTTGAGGGTCACGGGTACGCCGCTGCCGGTCGCAGCGACCGCAGTGACGACGGTTTCCAGGATGCGCGCCACCAAGGGTTCGTCCTGCAACAGCGCCGAGCCACAAAGTTTGTTACAGACTTTTTTGGCCGGGCAGCCCATGTTGATGTCGATGATCTGCGCACCGAGATCCACGTTGCGGCGCGCAGCTTCGGCGAGCGCTTCCGGGTCGGCACCGGCGAGCTGCACCACGCGTGGCTCGGGCTCTCCCTCGTGGTTCATCCGCTGCCGCGACTTGCGCGAGTTCCAGAGCCGCGTGTCGGAGGTGATCATCTCCGAGGCGGCAAGCGCTGCACCTTGCTGACGCGCCAGAATCCGGAACGGGCGATCGGTCACGCCCGCCATCGGTGCGAGCACCGCTGGCGCGGTGATTTGCCAACGTCCGATACGAAAGCCGGCACCATCCGCGGCCTGCAGATCTCGGGTGGTCATCGGGGCTTGCAACCCGCGAGGCAGCTCCAACCCTCGAGCGAGCGCCAGCGTCGCAACGCGAGCAGCGGCGCGTACGCGGCGATGACCTCGTCGGCCTGCTCATCGAGCAGACCCGCCAGCACGAGCTCACCGCCCGCGGCCATCAGCTGACAAAGAATCGGTGCAAGTTCGCAGAGTGGTCCCGACAGAATGTTCGCCAAAACCAGATCGGCACCGCCCTGCGTCCGCAGTCGAGCTGCGAGTGCGTCGGCCTCGGCAAACGTTTCGATTCGCTCGGCGACGTCGTTGGCGAGCGCATTGTCGTGCGTGGCTGTGAGCGCCTGCGGATCGATGTCGTGCGCCAAGCCCTCGGCCTGCGGCCAAAGTTTGAGTGCAGCGATGGCCAGAACGCCCGAGCCGCAGCCGTAATCCACCACGCGAGTCGCTGCTGGCTTTTCAGCGAGGACGAGGTCGTCGTTCGCCGTTCGGGTGCGCGCGTGACGCTCGTCGAGAAATTCCAGACAGAGCCGCGTGGTCGGATGGGTGCCGGTACCGAATGCCAGACCCGGATCGAGAGCGACCACGATCGCATCGCGTTCATCGACGCTGGCATGCGAGGGGCAGATCCAAAGATTTCGTCCGAAGCGCATCGGCCGAAAATCCTTCAGCCACTCGCGTTCCCAGGCGCGATCGGCGATTTCTTCGACGTGCAAGGCCGAGCGACCGCAGCCGATGGCGCCTGCGATGGCGGCGAGTGCGTCTTCCGATGCGCCGTCATCGGCGAAGATCGCCTGCAGTCGCGTCGCCGGCCACAGACGTATCTCGCCGGGTTTGGGTTCGAGGATCGCATCGTCACGCCGGTCGGTGAGGACCACCGAATACGCACCAGCCTCGAAAAAAACGGCCTCGACTGCATCCGCGTCGAGCCCGTCGAGGTCTAGGCTCACCGCGCGCATCGGGGCGCGCGTCACTTCAGGCCGAGCCGACGCTCGAGGTAGTGGATGTCCAAGCCGCCTTGCTGGAAGGCCGCATGCGCGAGGATTTCCTGGTGCAGCGCTGCATTGGTCTTGATGCCCTCGACCACCATCTCGGCAAGCGCGTTGCGCATGCGGGCGATGGCGGTGTCGCGGTTGTCACCGTAAGAGATCAGCTTGGCGACCAAAGAATCGTAGTGCGGCGGTACCGCATAACCCGAGTACATGTGGCTGTCGACGCGGATACCGGGGCCGCCCGGTGCATGCCACAGGCGCACCGGGCCCGGCGAGGGCATGAAGGTCTTGGCATCTTCGGCGTTGATACGGCACTCGAGGGCGTGCCCGCGCAGCACGATGTCCGATTGTTGCCATGGCAGTTTGTCGCCGGAGGCGATCATCAGTTGCGCCTTGACGAGATCGATGCCGGTGATGAGTTCGGTGACCGGATGCTCGACCTGGATGCGGGTGTTCATTTCGATGAAATAGAACTCGCCATCCTGGTAGAGAAACTCGAGTGTCCCCGCGCTTCGGTAGCCAACCGCGCGGCAGGCTTCGACGACGCGCTCGCCCATCTTCTGGCGTTGTGCAGCGCTGATTCCCGGCGCGGGCGCTTCCTCGATCACCTTTTGATGGCGACGCTGCATGGAGCAGTCGCGCTCACCGAGGTGGATCACGTTGCCGTGATGATCGGCGAGCACCTGAAATTCGATGTGGCGCGGCTTCTCGAGGAATTTCTCCATGTAGACCTGATCGTTGCCGAAGGCGGCCTGCGCCTCGGAGCGGGTCACGTTGATGGAGTGGATGAGGGAAGCCGGGTTGTGCACCACGCGCATGCCGCGACCGCCGCCGCCGCCCGAGGCCTTGATGATCACCGGATAGCCGATTTCTTTGGCGATGCGCAGATTTTCGTCGGCGTCTGCTCCGAGCGGTTCGCCGGAGCCCGGCACGCAGGGCACGCCGTGCTGCTTCATGACTTTGATGGCCGACACCTTGTCGCCCATCATGCGGATGGTTTCGGCCTTCGGGCCTATGAAGACGAAACCACTTTGTTCCACGCGTTCGGCGAAGTCGGCGTTCTCCGAGAGAAAGCCGTATCCCGGGTGGATTGCCGCGGCGTCGGTGAGCTCTGCCGCAGCGATGATCGACGGCATGTTGAGATAACTTTTGCCCGAGGCCGGTGGGCCGATGCACACCGACTCGTCGGCGAGCAGCACGTGCTTGAGGTTGGCATCGGCCGTCGAGTGCACGGCCACCGTCTTGATGCCGAGTTCCCGACACGCGCGCAGCACACGCAACGCGATCTCGCCGCGATTGGCGATGATGACCTTGTCGATCATGCGTGGGTCACGCTATGCACGCCGGCGCCGCTGCGGGCGCTCACTGGATCGCGAACAGCGGTTGGCCGAACTCGACCGGATCGCCGTTCTGCACGAGAACCGAAGTGATCTTGCCGGCGCGATCGCTCTCTATCTGGTTCATCATCTTCATCGCTTCGATGATGCAGAGCACCTGACCGACCTTCACTTCGTCACCGATTTGCACGAAGGCTTTCGCACCCGGCGCCGGTGCCGAATAGTAGGTGCCGACCATCGGCGCCTGCACGAGATGATCGACGGACGGCGGCGGGGCGGCCGACGCGGGGCCTCCGGTCGGCGTTGAAGCGACGGCTGCAGCGACTGCGGGGGGCATCGGTGGCGCGGCGTATACGGTCTGCGTGGCGGTTGCGCCGCTCGCCATGCGGCTGATGCGCACCGACTCCTCACCTTCTTTGATCTCGAGTTCGGCGATTCCCGACTCTTCGAGGAGCTCGATGAGTTTTTTGACCTTGCGAATATCCATGAGCCCTCCCTGAAGGGCCAAAGGGCCGAAAACTGTACCTTATTTACAACGAAATGGGTGATATTCGCGCCGGATCGGCACAGGTTTATGAAAAATCAGGACTTTTCGCCAGCCGAGCGTAGGGCGTCGAGCCGCTTGATCTCGTCGCGGATGAGGGGTCTCGCGGCCTCGATGGTCAGCTGCCCGGAATTCAACTTCTCGACATGATCGAGGATGAAGGCCGCTTCATCGGCGTGAAGTTCGCCGATTTTGACGGCAACGATTCGACGCTGGGCATCGGCGAAGATGGTGAACGGGAAGGCAGTGCTGACGCCGAAAAGGTCTGCTGCCGCGACGCCGTCTTCCTCGCCGATGAGCAGTGGGTAATCGAGGCCGATGTCCCTCGCGTACTTGAGCACGTCTTCGCGGAAGTCGACGGCGACGCCCACGACCTCGACACCGCGTGCGCCACGCTCGGTGCGCAGCTGGCGCAGCAGCGGGATCTCGCGTCGGCAAGGGGCGCACCAGGTCGCCCAAAAGTTCACGATCAGCGAAGGATGATCGAAGCTCGACAGCGCGCGCGGCGGACCTTCGAGCGTGGCGAGCGTGAAGTCCGGCAGCAGCTCCGGGATGACCTTCGCGGGCGTCGATTCGGCGCTGCCACAAGGCGATGGTCGGTGGGCCAAAGATTTCGAAGCGCCGCAGCAGGGCTTGATCGGCTTCGTCGTTCGCCGTGACGTCGGCTTTGAGCAGTACGGCGTTGGCAAGTACGCGTTGCACCTCGGCATCCGTAAAGGTGTAACGCTCCATTTCTTTGCAAGAGACGCACCAGTCGGCATAGAAATCGAGCATCGCAGGGCGGCCTGCTGCGGCGGCCGCCGCGATCTCGCGATCGAGATCATCGACCGTCTTGATCAGCCGAAACTCGAGCTGCTTGTTCTCCTTGGCGAATTGCGGGATCGGTGACAACGGGTCCTTGCCACCGAGCAAGGCGCCCGCGAGCAGTGCCAGACCATAGGCGCCGAGTACGACCCCGACTCCCCGC
>RGYP01000108.1 GCA_010031985.1 Gammaproteobacteria bacterium | reverse complement strand
CTCAAATTCGTCAAGCTTGTCCCGATACTGCAGGATGACCTTGTCGGCAGGCATCATCAATTCTTTGGAGCGCGTCGGCGACGTCAGCGTCGGCCGCACGTTGTTCATCACCTTGATGTCTTGCGAGGCGATGAACATATTGCGTTCGTTGATTTTTTTGTCGAGCCAGGCGTTGATGCGCGGTTTGATCAGCTTGCCGATCGCGCCCATCTTGCTGGCCTTGAAGAAGCCGATGTTGCGCTGATTGAGCAAGAAGACGCGAGTGCGGTTCTCGTCGATCGGCGCCTCGAACATGTACTGGTGCATTGCGGTCTTGGGCGAAAAATTGATGTAGGTCCACATGTGGTTGGGACCATAGGTGCCCGAGCCCGCTTCCATCTTGCCGCCTTCTTTGCGGAACTGACGCATGATGGGATTTTTGAGCGGCGGCGCATCGAAGGTGGAGAGAAAGCCGTAACCCCAGGGGTTGTTCTGGTGCGGCCGCAACTCCGTCATCAGGTAGGTGTCTTCGCGCTCGCCTTGATAGCCGTGCGTCGGGTGCACGTATTCGTTGTGCGCCGGGTCGAGACCGTTTTCGATCGAGCGCTCGTAGTGATAGTTGATGTCGAAGGTGACGAGCGTCGCGCGCCACTCGTCGGTGCCATGCTCGTCGACGGGCATGATGGGGGGGCGCTGTTCCTCGGGAAGATCGCCGAGGAAGGCGAAGACGATGCCGTATTTTTCCTGCACCGGGTAAGCGTCTACACGGGCTCGCGGCGGCGGTTTCGTCGTCTTGCCGATCGAGGGGATGCGCGTGCAAAGGCCGTCGCGGTTGAAGCGCCAGCCGTGGTAGGGACATTGCACCGTACCATCGTCCTTGCACTTGCCCGCCGAGAGGGCGGCGCCGCGATGGATGCAGGTGTCGGCCAGAACCGCCGGCTTGCCTTGGTCATCGCGAAAGACCACGAAGTCGTGCGCCAGGATGCGCGCCTTTTGCGGTGTTTGGCCCAAGTCCTCGGCCCTGATCACCGGATACCAAAAGTTCATGAACATATTAGGTGTGACCTCCTTGCCAACCTGTGCCCGGCCTGCGGCGTCTGCGTCCGAGCGAAACCGGGCGCCTTATACGTCACTGACGCCGTCGAGCCTAGCGCGCCGCGGCGGGCACGTCCACCTCTCGGACGCCGGGTTCGCGCGCGTTGGCGTACGGGCGGCGAGGCGGCAGTGTGCCTCGCACGGTAGTGGCTGAATACTTTGCTCAGGAGTCCACCATGCAAACAAATCCTATCTCGGCCGCCGCCAGCGGCTTCGAGGGCCGGGAAGAAATGCTCGGGCAGGCCGTGGGGTTGGCGATCCGCACTCTCAAGGATTCGATGCCGTACCAGCACGAGATGAACGATGCGCTGGTCAAAATGCATCTGAACTCGGTGCAGTTCGCCAAGAACAAAGGTTTGCTCAAGGAATACGTGGCGCATGACGTGAAGGCCATGGAGCCCATGCTCAAACGCATGCGCGCCGAAATCGAACGCACCGGCGATCGCGAGATCGCGCTCGTCGGGATGTTCGAGCGCACGGCCTGCCTCTATCAACTCTGCCTCGACCTGACGGTGAGCCCCGGTCGACGCACGTTCAGCTTCCCGTTCAGCCACGTGCTCGAGGTGTCGCGCCGCATCGGCCAATTCGATCTCACCAATGAGGAAATGCACGAGCATTGGCTGAAGGCGCGCCTCGTCGGCTACGCAGCCGTGCTGGGGGTCGAGATCGACGTCTCGGACATCGGGCCCGACAACAAGGTCACCGTGGCGTTGCGCTGAGTGTCCCGGTCTGGCTTGTCCACTAGTCGGACGAGCCGGTCGCCGCGCTCGGGTCAGCCCTGCGTGCGGTGATAGAAATTCCCCTCAAGCAGCGGGCACATGCTGCGTAAGTCCGGGCATCGCTTGTTGCCTTTGGGCAACAAGGATGGCCGGGTCGGTCATCTGATTGGGGGTCAACATGTCTAAATATGCCAAAGGGCTGCATGGTCTTTGGGTGGCGCCGCTCACGGTTTGCCTCGGATTGCCCGCTTACGGACAAGCGCCCGACGAGGGCGCAGTGCTCGACGAAATCGTCGTGACCGCGCGTAAACGCGAGGAAAATCTGCAGGACGTACCGATCGCCGTCACGGCCATCAGCGCCGAGACCTTGCAGCGCGAAGGCATCAAAGATGTGCAGGACATCGCCGCGGGCGATCCGAGCTTGGGTTTCGACAAAGGCATCGCGGCCTACGACACGCGTATCGTGATTCGCGGTCTGTCGCCGACGCGCGGCCGCCCGAACGTCGCCACCTTGGTGGACGGCATCGACGTGTCGAGCGAGTCGATCGGCGTGGCGGGCGGTTCACTGCTCATCAACCCACGGCTCGTCGACATCGCCCGGGTCGAAGTGGTCAAAGGTCCGCAGAGCGCGCTCTACGGACGCAGTGCGTTCGCGGGTGCGATTTCCTACATCACCGCTGACCCCGATGACGAAGTGTCGGGCAACGTCGCGGCCGAGTACGGCCAATACAGCCAGTACGACATCAAGGCGAGCCTGTCGCTGCCGATGAGCGACACCTTGGGCCTGCGACTCAACGGTTATTCTTTCGACGAGCGTGGCTATTACAAGAACGCAGCGGGCGGCGAGTACGTCGGCGGCGGCGACGGCATGGGTGGGTCGCTCACCCTGAAGTGGACGCCGACCGAGAATTACTCGGTCAAACTGCGTCAGGAATACGCTGACGATCACTTCGATCAGCCGGCGCAGGCCAGCGTCGCGTTCAACACTTTGGGTATCGTGCCGGCGGCCGCGTCGAGCTGTCGAACGTATTCGGTCGCGAATCCCGCCGGTGGCGCGAATCTCGTGGCGCCCGGGCCCGTGCTCGACGCCTCGTGCACCCTGATGGATGCAAACCCCGCCATTCCGGCGAATACCGTCAACCTCGTGCGGATATTCGAAGTCGCAACCGGCAGCAAGGGTTACTACAACGACATGGCCGTCCCCGCGTTTCGCGGTCAGATGGTCCGTGCGGGTGCGCTGGCGGTTCGGTACAACAAAGATTTCACCAAGTCGCTGGACAATGGTTTGACGGCACCGGCGTTCCCGGGGACGAACCGACAAGTGGCGCGCTTGTCGGTCGTGCAGGAATATCAAGCTGATTACGGCACGTTCTCGTTGCTCTCGGGCTACACCAAAGCGAATGTCTCGACGGACGTCGATTTCGACAAGTCCGACTTGCTCACGGCCATGCAGACCATCAAGACCGATAGCGAGACCTCGCAGTACAGCCAGGAACTGCGCTTCACGTCGGACTTCGAGGGTCCGGTGCAGTTCATCACCGGTCTGCAGTACTGGAAAGAAGAGGTTGCGCAGATCGATAACAACAACACGGTGTTCGGCGCCGGCGTTGCTTGTCCGCTGGCCAGCGGCCCGCCGTTCACGGCACCGCCTTTGCCGCCGACCTTTGCGCCGAGCTATGCCTGTACGGGTAATTCCAACATCGTCCCGGCTTTTGCGCGCTATACCTACACCGAGACCAGCGTCGTGCCCTACATGGATGATGTGGGTCGTGCGCGCGTGCCGACGCTCGTCGAGCGTAATGTCAAACACAAGTCGGCCTATCTCGAGTTCGAGTGGGATATCACCGAGCAACTGCGCGTGATCGGCGAAGCTCGATACATCGACGAGGACAACTCCGTCGCCGCACCGACGACGGCGGGCAGCCAGGGTCCGGGCACCGTGATTCTTTGTGGTGCGACCGGTGACTGTCGGGCGGCTGCCAGCATTCCGTATGCGGCGGCACCCGGTGTGCCGGCTTCGTTCGCGGGGCTTGGTGCGCCGCTCACGCGCTTGACCTACAAGCGCAATGACTCGTACGTGTCGCCGAAAGCGACGGTGCAGTGGAAGGCGTCGGAAGATCTGAACACCTACGCCTCGTACTCGATCGGCAAGAAGCCCGGCGGATTTGCCACGCTGACGATCGGTGCGTTCGGTCTGCCGTCGCAGGCGGATGTGGAGTTCGAGCCTGAGCAGGTCAAGGTTTATGAACTCGGTGCCAAGTGGACTTCGCCCTCGCGCACGCTGCAGATCAACGGTGCGGCCTTCTTGCAGGACTTCACTGACAAGCAGGTAAGCACGCAGGTGATCATCGGCAACACGCTTGGCAACCGCATTACCAACGCCGAAGGCGGCGAGCTCAAGGGCATCGAACTCGCGGCAACCTGGCGTGCCACCGAGAATCTGACCATTGGTGCGGGACTCACGCATTTCTTTGCCTATGAATTCACCAATTACCGCACGCTCTCGGGTGGCGCCGCAGAAATTGCCCGCGTCGGCAACTGCACGCCGGTGACTACGGTGGTGGTGGAGTCGGGTGTCAACAAGGCGCGGGCCACATGCTTGGTGGATCGTACGGGCAACAAGTTCGAGGACGTGCCGGAGACCGCCGCAGCCCTCAATTTCAGCTACCGCAAGCCCTTCGGCAACGACTCGTTCTGGTTCGTCGACGTCGACACCAGCTATGCGGGCGAGCGCTTCATCGAAGACGACAACACGATTTGGCTGGAGGCGTACACCAACGTTGACCTGCGCTTCGGCATGGGTAACGAGAAGTGGGAAGCGGTGCTGTTCGTCAACAACGCGACCGATGATGACAAAGTACGTTCGGCGGGCTCGGGTCCTGCCAATGCGCTCGCGACCGTGCGTCTCAATCAGACGATCGGTGCGGTGGGTGCGCTGGTGCCGGCCAACATGCGCAGTCCCTTCGGCGGTTCGCCCTTGGGTCTGAGAATTCCGACGCAGGTGTTCGCCAACATGCCGGATCCTCGCGTAGTCGGTCTGCGTGTGAATTACCGCTTCTGATCGATCTTTGAGTTGACGACCTTGGCGTTATCGCGGCGCTCCTGGCTCAGTAATTCACTGGTGCTTGGAGCCGGACTCGGAGCAGGGGCCCTGATGCCCCTGCCCGAGGCCGATGCGGCCTCGCGAGGCGCACTGCCCGATTTCTCTGACCCGGCTGCAAACCTGCGTCAGCTCGTGCGCATGCAGGGCAGCTTGCGTGAGCAAGACGTACCCTGGTGGTTCACCGGAGTAATCTTCGCCGTGCGCGGCGACAGCGAAACGCCGCGACCTCTCGTGCGTTTCGAGGGCATGGAGATTTATTGGTTCAAGCACACGCCCTCGGGCTATCAGCTCGGTGGCAATACCGTGACGTTCTTCCGCGACTTCGAGACCAATGAATTTCTGTCCGAGTTCCGCAATCCCTGGACGGGCAAGACCGATGTCGTGAAGCCCGCAGTGCAGGGCGGAAATCTCGGTTTCAGTTATGGCGTGGAGGGTATCTGGCCGGTGCGCCTCGATGGCACGGCAATCGGTGAGCCCAAGCGAGCGCCGTTGCGTTTGCAGTGGCACAGCATGGGCGATCACGTCTGGCTGCAGCATCAGACCGTTTATCCGCCCGGCATGCCCGCGATGCACGGCCAGCGACAGACGATGTTCGCGCGTGCCAGCGATGTGCGCCAAGACAAGCTCGATGCGCTACCGGCGACTTTTTCGTCGACGGTGTTCATGGGTTGGCTGAAATGGATGGACATGCAGGGCGAGCCCGGTCATGTTGTCTGGCACGCCGCAGGAGCCAAATTACGCAGCATCGACGAGTTGCCGCGTGAATATCGAGAGCGCGCAGAGCGCGAGTATCCGGAGCGCATGAGCGCCCAGCCGAAGTCGAATTGATTTACAGATCGACTGTAAAGATTGATCACCGGGAGTCACCAGCAATGAAAAAAAACCATCTTGCAAAGCAGCGTCTTGCTGCGGCAATGGCGGGCGCCATGGCAACCGTCATGGCCATGCCAGTGCTTGCGGATAACGAAGCAGGCCTCGAAGAAGTGGTGGTCACCGCGCGCAAGCGCGAGGAAAACCTGCAAGACGTGTCAATGTCGATCACCGCGATCCCCGCGGCCGAGATCGAGCGCTTGGGGATACAGGATGTCGATGATGTCGCTCGGCTCGATGCCTCGCTCATTTATGACAAGGGCTATTCGGCGACCGACAATCGAATCTCCATTCGTGGACTCTCGCCCACTCGTGGTCGCGTCAACGTGGCTATTCTCGTCGATGGCATCGACACCTCCAGCGAGAGTATTTCTTTTGGTGGTGGATCGTTGCTGGCAACCAATCGTCTGCTCGATCTGCAAGCCGTCGAAATCGTCAAAGGTCCGCAGTCGGCGCTCTATGGGCGCAGTGCTTTCGCCGGCGCCGTGCAATATGTGACCAAAGATCCGGCAAAGATTTCCGAGGGTAATATTCGCGGCTCCTACGGGGATTACGGTCGCTACGACCTGTCGGGTAGTTGGAGCGGGCCGCTGAGCGACAGCTTCGGGCTGCGTCTGAA
>RGYP01000107.1 GCA_010031985.1 Gammaproteobacteria bacterium | reverse complement strand
GACTCGTTCATCATTTCTCCTCGAGGTCGAAGGCTTGCATGCCGCTCGACAGTGACATCAATGAATTCTTCAAGGTTTTTCGATCGCCAAGCGACATACCGTCGCAGGCGTCGGCAATGATTTCGTCCAGCGTCCTCCAGACGCGCTCGACGCCGGCCTCGCCCGCCTTGGTCAGGAAAATCTTCAGTGCACGGCGATCCGCGGGATCGCTCTCGCGGCGCAGCATCTTGCGTTGCTCGAGACCATCGACCACGCGCAACACGGACATCGACTGCACCTCGAGTGCACCCGCGAGCGCCTTGAGACTGGCACCCGGCCGCACCGCGAGAAACACGAGACAGCGCGCCTGCGAAGGCGTTAGCTCGAGCCGCGCGGCGCGCCGACCGAACTCCTGCCGTAGCCGCTTGGCGACGTCGTGGATGAGAAAAGCGAGGTGACCCCGCGGGTTGTCGCTGGACATGCCGCGCAGTCTATTCGAAAGCCAGGCTGATAGAAAGCCTTGCTTATTAATTCAGGGTCATGACGCCCCTCAGGCGGCCGCTTCACCCACCCCTTCGAGCCGATCCTCAATGTCGGAATAAAGACCCTGCAAACGCTGCAGCGTCGCCTCGTCGGCTTTCCACATGCCGCGGCCGTTGGCCTCGATCAGGCGACCGATGACGTTGCGCGCCGCCTGCGGGTTCGCGGTCTCGAGCCGACGGCGCATTGCCTCGTCGAGGACGAAGGTCTGTGCGGCACTCTCGAACATCCAGCCTTCGGCCGTACCGAGCGCACCCCAACCGACAAGATGCGTGAAACGGTTACCGATCTCCGCGGCGCCGCTATGACCATGCGCCAACATGCCCTCGTACCACTTGGGATTGAGCAGTTTGCTACGCGCCTCGATCTGCAACAGTTGCTGCGAGCCGTTCAACTTGACCTCGCCGGTGAACGACTCGGCATAGGACAGCGATACCGTCGAACCGCGGGCACGTTGCGCCGCGAGCTGCATCGCGCCGCTATGTCCGTAGTAGTGGGTCATGTCGGTGAGCCCGTACTCGACCGAGTCGATGGCCTGAAACACATGATCGACCGTCCCAAGCAGGCCGCGCAGCACTTCGGGCGCCGCTGCGCCGTTACGACCGCCCCCCGCCGTGTGACCGTTGCGGCGCTGATAGAGATCGGCGAGCTGATCGCTGTCGTCCCACTGGCTTTCTTCGATGACCTCATCGACACCGGTACCATACAAACCCGGTGCCTGCGTGAAGATGCGCGCCGTCGCCTCTTCGACCGATCGTCCTTGCGCGATCAGGGCATCGGCGTTGGCGCGCAGATAATTTTGATCGGCTGGCTCGTCGGCCCGCGCCGCCCTGCGAAAAAGATCGTCGAGCAGATCGAGACTCATCTGAAAGGTGTCGCGGAAAATCGACGAGACGTCGAGCAGCACGTCGATGCGTGGACGCCCGAGTTCTGCAAGCGGTTGCAGTGCATAACGGAAGATCTTGCCCTGACCATCGCGCTCGGGCTCGGCACCGACGAGCGCCAGCACCACACCGAGGCCCTCGCCTTCGCTCTTGATGGTGTCCATCGCCCACAGCGCCTGCGCGACGGTACGTGGCAGCACGCCGTGCTCCACACGATGCCGCTCGAGCAACAGTTCGGCCATGCGACGTCCACGCTCGAGCGCGACGTCGGTAGGCAGCCGCCAAGGGTCGATGCCGTGGATGTTGCGCCCGCTCGGTAGTGCTGCAGCCCCGGCGCGCACCGGGTCCGCACCGTAAGCGGGACGGATATACCCACCTTCGAGCGCATGGACGACGGCATCGAGTTCTTCGCTGCAGCGACCGAGACCGCCCACGATCGCCCGCCCTTCGGCTAGATAGTGCCCCAGGTCATCGGGCGCTTTCGTGCCGACGATATCGAACCAAATTCGCGCGGCATCTTCGCGAGCAAAGATTGCGCGCTCGATGAGCGCCTCGCGCAATACGCGCATCCGCGCGACGGGCAAGCCGAGCGCCTCGAGGCGGTGCCGCAGCCCTGTTCTGCCACCACGCGAAATGTCCATTGCAGCGTCGACGAGAGCACTTGCCCGCTGTCGCTCGGGCGAACTGCCGAATACGTGCAAGCCATCGACGATCAGTCTCTCCTCGAGCTCATCGAGTCGTTGCGTGAGGCGCTCGCGGTACGCCGCATCACTCTCTGCGGGCTCGCGCACGAGCTCGGGCAAGGCACCATCGAGTGCATCGCTCGGATCGTCGAGCCGACTGCGCGCCTGAGCGAGCTGTTTGTAGAGACCGGCGCGCGCATACGGCGGAATCGCATGACTGATGACCGTCGCGTAGCCACGTCGCCGCGCGATGGCTGCCTCTGCCGGATTGTTGAGCGGATAGAGATAAAGATGCGGCAGCGCACCAAGCAACAGATCAGGCCAGCAATCGCCCGTCAACGCCGCCTGCAGCCCGGGCATCCACTCGGCCGTGCCATGCATGCCGACGTGAATGACGGCATCGGCTTTGAAGCCGTGCTTCAGCCAAGAGTAGAACGCGGCATATTGATGATGCGGCGTGAAGCTGCGATCGAAGAGGAGTTTCATGGGATCGCCGGGAACGCCCATCGGCGGCTGCAGACCGATCACCACGTTGCCGAATTCGAGCACGTCGAGACGAATCGCCTCACGCCCCGCAGGCGCGATGTCGCCCGGCGCATTACCCCAGTAATCATCGATGCGCCCGGCGGCGCGCGCACCCAGCCAGCGACGAAAATCGCTCACGGCTACCGCGCGAGCACTCTCGCCGCGACCGAGGCCCTCGAGACGCGAGATGAGATCGCCGGTGTCGAGTGGCGCTCGACCGATCGAATAGCCCTCGGCCTTCAGACGCTTGAGCAGCGCCGTGACCGAGGCGGGAACGTCCAACAGCGCGGCCGTCGCCGCTTTGCCGAGACCCGGCGGAAAGTCGTAGAGAACGATGGCCACGCGCTTCTCGGCGGCGCGCTGCTTGCGCAGGCGCACCCAGCCCTCGACCTGGTCGACCGCTCGCTCGATGCGATCGGCCACCGCGACCAGTTCCCCTTCTTTGATCGCACCGAGCGCCACGGTGCTCGCCGCACCATCCATCTCGGGCAAGTCGTACATCACGACCGCCTGCATCGAGTGCACGCCGCGCTCGTGCCACTCGGACTCTTCCTGCATCAACAAAGGTTGTGCGACCAGATAGGGCACGTCGAGCTTGGCGAGCAAGTCCGCGGCGGTCTCGTGGTAATGACCTGGCTTCGTGGACGAGGCCGGTCCGCCGACGACCGAGAATCCCATGGTCGACACGAACGCATCGATCGGCAGGTCCGCGAGCCACTCCCGCACCGCCACGTGCGCTTCGATACCCGAGACGAAGATCGGCAGCGTCGCGAAGCCGCGCGC
This sequence comes from Gammaproteobacteria bacterium, assembly GCA_010031985.1. Taxonomy (GTDB): domain Bacteria; phylum Pseudomonadota; class Gammaproteobacteria; order Steroidobacterales; family Steroidobacteraceae; genus UBA964. The sequence goes on along the minus strand of RGYP01000107.1, from coordinate 3,026 downwards.
TTCGAGCGCCTGCAACAGCTCAGCCAAATAGCCGAGCCTTTGCACGACGTGCTTGCGCATGCCGAGCACCGCGATCAGCGGCTGACCCTTCTTGTAGTGACCGTGGCGACTCGCCCACTTCAAATATTCATCGGGCGTCGCGAACAACGAACCGCTGCGCGCATCGAAGCAGCCCATGGTGGGGATCACCGCAACCGGCGCGACCTCGAGCGCTTGTCCGCACACATCGCGCAGGATGAGCTTGACCATCTGCGTGATGTTCGAGGCATCGGGCTGATTCCAATAAAGGTTGACGCCGAGCCACGCACGAAACCCTGCCATTTTCTTCGGAATCAGCGGCAGCATTTTCGCCGCGACCTTGACGAGCTTGGTGTAGGTGTAGAGCGCATCCTCGTCACGACCGCGCGTCATGAGTCGCATCAAAACTTTGATGATCTTCGGCGCCTCGCTCTTGCGCTCCTTGAAGCGATGCTCGAGCACGCGCGTGAGCGCCATCACCTCGGGCATGCTCTCGTAGGCGAATACCGCGGTAGCTTTGGAGTCCGCCAGCCGCGCCGCAAGCCAGTCGGCCTGCGAGCGCAGATTGATCAGGCTCATGAACACGACCTCGGAACTGGCGATGGCCTCGGCGAGCGCAGCATCATCGCGATCGACGTGCGCATCGTTGAACCGCCGCAAGCGAACCGCAACGCCCTCGGCGGCAAGCTGCCGCTCGACCTCGTTCCAAGCCCCGGCGTTGAAGCGCTCTATTCCGACGACGAAGGTGATGTCGATCATGGCGGCCCCAGGACATCTTCGAGTTGACACTCGGATGTGTATTGGTATGTTGACACTAAATGGTACGGAGCAGGGACGCCGTACCGCAAGGTTCAGAAGTTCGTTGCCGTCCGGCCTGCGGGAAGCGGCCGTTCGATGGTTGGAGAGCAGATTTGCCGCCCGCGGTTAACCAGTTCCCGTTCACGGCCATCGTCGGCCAGGAAGAACTCAAGCTCGCGATCATGCTCGCCGTGATCGATCCGGCGATCGGCGGCGTGCTCATCACCGGCCATCGCGGCACGGCCAAAAGCACCGCCGTTCGCGCCCTCGCCGATCTGCTGCCACCGATGATGGTGGTCGAGGGTTGTCCCTACCAGTGCGACCCGGCCACGCCCTCGACGCTCTGCCCGCATTGCAGCGATCGCGCAGCGCGCGCTCCGAAGAAATCGATCAAGCGCGCGGTCCCGGTCGTCGACTTGCCCTTGGGCGCCACCGAAGATCGCGTCGCAGGCTCGGTCGACATCGAGCGCGCACTGATCGAAGGCGTACAAGCGTTCTCGCCGGGGTTGCTCGCCGCCGCGAATCGCGGTTTTCTTTACATCGACGAGGTCAACCTGCTCGAGGACCACCTCGTCGATCTGTTGCTGGACGTGGCCGCAAGCGGCGTCAACGTTGTCGAGCGCGAAGGACTCAGTATCCGTCACCCTGCCCGCTTCGTACTCGTCGGCTCCGGGAACCCCGAAGAAGGCGAGCTGCGTCCGCAGTTGCTCGATCGCTTCGGGCTGCATGCGCGGATTCGCACCCTGCGCGACGTCACGCAACGCGTCGAAGTCGTGCAGCGCCGGCTCGCCTTCGAGGCCGACGCCACCGCGTTCATCAAAAAATTCACACGATCCCAAACCAAGCTGCGCAAGCAACTGCAGGCCGCGATCGAGTTGCGATCCAAGGTCACGCTGAGCGCTGAGGGGCTCGCTCTCGCCGCAACGCTTTGCGATCGACTGGCGATCGACGGCCATCGCGGCGAGCTCGCCGTATGCCGCGCCGCGGTGGCGCTCGCGGCCCTGCAACAATCCGCCGAGGCCGGACGCGAGCACGTCGCCAAAGTGGCACCGCTCGCCCTCGCGCATCGCCTGCGCAAAGATCCGCTTGAAACCACCGCCGATGACGAACGGGTACAGCGCGTGCTCGCCGAGGCGCTCGCCTGAGCAGGACGCTACCGCTGCCGGCCCTGGTCGGTCTCGATGCGCCGCGGCTTGCATTGTTGCTGCTCGCCGTCGAGCCGCGCCTGCGGGGTCTCGCCTTCGCTGCGCCTGCGGGCAGCGGCAAAAGCGCGCTCATCGAGGGCTACAAGCAACTCTGCCCGGATCAGGCAATCGTCGAGTTGCCGCCGGCCGCCGACGAAGAAGCCTTGGTCGGAGGGCTCGATCTCGAAGCGACGCTCGCGCGCGGCGAGCGTGTACTGCGTCGCGGTGCGTTGGAACGCTCACAAGGCGGCGCGTTGGTGCTCGAGTCGCTCAATCTTTTGCCCGAGGCAACCACCAATCCGCTGCTTGCCGTACTCGATGAGGGCAGGTTGCGGATCGAGCGCGAGGGCCTAAGTCGCCTCATCGACTGCCGATTCGTGACGCTTGCGGGCTATGACCCCGCCGAGGGGGCGCCACGCACCCATTTCATTGATCGCCTCGGGCTGATCGTTCAACTACCGAAACTCTCGGACGCCAACGTCCGCGCCAAGATCATCGCCCGCCATCTCGGCAGTACCGAGCCCGCGTGGTCCGAGGAACTCGAGATCCTGCGCGAACTCGTGGCGGCGGCACGTGAAAGCCTGCCGCAGATCATCATCTCCGAACGGCAAATCGGCGAACTCGCCGCAGCGGCCGAAGCGCTAGGCGTACAGGGTCATCGAGCTGATTTCTTTGCCGTACTCGCCGCACGGGCGAGCGCTGCACTCGGCTTGCGCGAGCGTGTCGAGAGCGAAGATCTGGAGACCGCCCTCCGATTCGTGATCGCGCCGAGGGCGACGCGGACGCCTGCCGCCGCGCAGCCACCGCCAGAGGAATCGCCGCCGGAAGCGCCACCCGCGCAGCCGCAAAGCGCGGAAGAAGCGCAACAGGAACCGGCCATGCCCGACCCCGAGCACCTGACACTCGGCGAGGAGGTGCTCGACGCCATCGCCACCGAGTTGCCGGGTTTGCTAGACACGCTGCCCTTCGCCAAGGCACGTCACGCCTCGGCGGGTTCTCGGGGCAGCACCAGCGGTCGACGCGGAA
>RGYP01000106.1 GCA_010031985.1 Gammaproteobacteria bacterium | reverse complement strand
ATTGCAGGTCGGGCAGCTGCCGATCGTTGACGAGATCGTAACGCATCAGTCGCGGCCCGGTTTCCGAACAGTAGATGAGCGTATTGCCGTCGGGCGCGAGCGCGGACATGGTCACGCCGAGAAAGCCGCCCATGCCGCCGTGGGTCGCCGTGCCGTATTCTTTGATCAGGCGACCGTCGTTGGCACAGCGAAACACGTGACCGTCACCGAAACGCTCGGCACCCGGCATGAAAGGAATGCGGGTATGCATGCGCGCTTGCACCTCGGGCCGAATCGAATCGCCGACCACGTGCTCACCGAAGAGCAGCGTGCCATCCGCCGCAAAGTTGACGTGCGAAAAAGCGCGCGCCGGAAACTCCTTGCGACGCTGCACCCTGCCGTCGCGGTGAATGTTGAGCACCACGAACTCCTGACTATCGAAGGCCCAGAGCACTCCCTGCGGATCGAACTTGAGTCCGCCGACGAGATGCGTGGTATCGCTCAGGAACATTTCGCCCTTGGGCTTGAGGTCCGCACCGAACTGCAGAATGCGACCACGACCGGCGTGATCGTCCTGCGGGTTATCGAGTAACGTGGCGGCGACGAACAGATCACCGCTGACGAAGGGCTGCAAGGTGGAACTCATGGATCAGGCCTCGAAGGAATAACGTGAAACGACGTCGCGGCGTGCACCGAACATCATGGCAAGAGCCCTGCCGGCGAGCCGGCCACCCGTCAGCCAGGTGATGTCATTGCCCTGCTTGCGATCGTTCAAGACACGCTCGACGATCCACGGCGTGGTCGTCTCGACGTGCTCGCCGATGAAATTGAGCTGCTTCAGCGCGCGCGCACGCTGCGCCTGCGGGATCGTACGCATCTCGCGCAGCATACCCTCGGTGATGTTGATACCCGGGCTGATGGTACCGATCAAAATCGACTCGTCATGCAGCTCGCGTCTTTCTTTGACCAGACAGTTGGCGAGGTATTTGACCGCACGTTTGGTGGTCGAATAGACCGTCATCCCGGGTACCACGCGACCGCTCGCGCCGCCGCCACCCAAGGTGAGATAGAGCTTGCCGCCGCCCTGACGCGCCATCCCGGCAACGGCAGTCTGCGCGGCGTTGAATGAGCCGATCACGTTGGCCCGCACCATGGCTTCGATTTCTTCGGACGTATTGTCGGCAAACTCGGCGCCGGTGCGCGCATAGCCTGCATTATTGAGCCAGATGTCGATCCGACCGAAGCTCGCGACGCCGTGATCCCAGAGCGCGCGTACCTGCTCGAGCTCCGAGATCTCGCAAGCGAAACCGCTGATACACTGCCGCGCATCGGGAAATTCGCTGCCGAGACGCTCGACCGCCGCCTTGACACGCGCCTCGCCTCGACCGCTGATCACGACCTGGTGGCCGCGCCGCACAAACTCGCGCGCGTAACCGAAGCCCAAGCCCTGCGTGCTGCCCGTGATGACGACTGATTGCGCAGCCATTCGCATACCCCCGTATGCTGCGACCGGATGCAGCGCAGGATACCGGTCGGCTGTCGCGACGCGCAGGGCCACCCCACCATGTCCACACCTCGGACGAGACAACGCCGAGCCGCGTGCCGAGCTCGCGTCGCCGGCCGACCACAGCCGCGAATCGCCTAGGATCAAAGTCCACAGGGGGATCACATGAGCACACTCAGCGTCGTCATCACGGGCAGCACTCGCGGTATCGGCAAGGGACTTGCGGCCGAAGTGCTCAAGCGCGGACACAACGTGATCATCAGCGGCCGTACGCGGCAGGCCGTCGATGCCGCCGTAGCCGAACTCTCGCCGCTCGCCACCGCCGGGGCGCGCGTGACGGGGGCACCCTGCGACGTCGCGAATCGCGACCAACTGCAGCAACTGTGGGATGCAGGGGTCGCCGCGTTCGGCCGTGTCGACATCTGGGTGAACAACGCCGGGATTTCGCATCCCCGTCAGCGGGCGGGCGAAATGCGCGAGGCCGACATCAAGGGCGTGCAGCAGATCAACCTGCTCGGCATGATGCTGGCCACGCAGATCGCATTGCACGGCATGCGCAAGCAAGGCGGCGGCACGATCTACAACATGGAGGGCTTCGGCTCTAACGGCATGATCACGCCCGGAATGAGTCTCTACGGCGCAAGCAAATTCGCGCTGACGTATTTCAACAAAGCCTTGCTCGGCGAGACCCGCAAAGGCCCGGTCAAAATTTGTTACCTGAGCCCCGGTATCGTGATCACCGACCTTCTCAAGCGCGACATGGGCAGCAACAACCCCAAAGATTTGGCGCGTACTCGGCGCGTTTACAACGTGCTCGCCGATCGCGTCGAGACGGTCACGCCTTGGCTCGCCGAACGAATCTTGCAACCCCAGAAAGCAGGGTCACGCATCGCCTGGCTCACCGGCGGCAAGGCCGGCCGGCGCTTTTTCATGTCGTTGTTCCGCAAACGTCAGGTACTGACCGATGCGGATTTCGCCGAGGGCTGATTCGAACGCGGCCGTCGCGCCAAGAGCAGGAACACCGTCACGAACACCACGCTGGTGATGGTGTTGAACAGCGGATATTCCGCCGGATAAAGCCAGTATTCGCGGTACGCACCGAAGTGCGCCGGCATTTCTGCGGAACCCCACAGCACGATGCCCGCCCCGATCCCGTAGCGAATCGAGACTGCGGTTCTGATCTGTTGCGTGCACTTGTAGACGAGATAAAACGCCCATGCGGACCACAACAGATACACGCCCATGATCACGTTGACGCCGGGACCTTTGGTGCCGAAGTAGATCATGTACAGCCAGAACTGGTAGCAGAACCAAGTCACGAACAGCACCTCCATCGCCGTGATGCGCGCGAAGCTGCGCTGATTGTCGGGCGTCGGCATGCCGGGCGAGAAGCGCAGGTTGCGATGAAAGAAACGCATGAAGTTGCACTTGGTCTGCAAATTGAAGATGCCGTACAGCAGCAACATCGCAAACATGATGGTGACCGTGGCCTGCAGCATATTGGCCTGCGGTGCGGCCGCGTAACCATCGACCTCGACGGGAAACGCCGGAACCGAGTACAGCTCGGCAAAGAATTTGAACGAATACTCGAACCAACCGATCCAGATCAGCCAGCCACCGAGCATGCCCATCGAAGTTGCCTTGAGTTCATCTTGCTTGAGGCCACGCCAGACGATCAGGAAACCGACGATGCCGACCATGAACGCAGCCGGGTAAACCTGAGCGCCGAAGCCCGTTTCCATGATTTTGTAGACGGTATGCCCAAGCGGTTGCGTCAAGAAACCGATCAGCAAACCGAGCAAACCCACCACCGGCTTACGATAGATCAACTGCGACATCTGACGTTGCCCCCACCTCAGTCCAGCGCGACCGCCTTGCCCTCGCGTCGCGGATCTGCCGCCCCTGCCAAGCGACCGTCTGACATCAGGCGTACTGCGTGCAGACCCGAGCCCTCGCCCTGATTGCGTCCTCCGCGGAAGGTGTGACCCATCGCGGCCAAAACCTCGAGCATTTGCGGGTCGGCGCGCGAAGTCTCCGCCTCGATCGCCCCACGCGCAATCATGTTCGGAAGCTCCACCGCCTGTTGGGGCGAGAGATTCCAGTCGAGCATGCCGATGATCGCCTTGCTGACGTAGGCGATGATCGAGTTGCCTCCGGGCGAGCCGACGGCGAGCTCGAATTTGCCGTCGCGAAACACCAGGGTCGGCGACATCGAGGATCGCGGTTTTTTACCCGGCGCGACCGCATTGGCAATCGCCGCACCGGCATCATCGACGGGCCGGAAACTGAAGTCCGTGAGCTGATTGTTGAGAAAGAAACCACCGGCCATGCGCCGCGACCCGAACAGACCCTCGACCGTGGTGGTCATCGACACCACGTTGCCTTGGCGGTCCACCACGACGAAGTGGCTGGTGCCGGTACCGTTGCCGGTGGCATCACGTCCGCGCGGTTTGGCGCCCGGCGGATTGCCAGGCTCTACCTTGGCCATCGCGCGAGTCGGCTCGATCAGTTGGGCGCGGGAGCGCAGGTAATCTTTGTCGATGAGCCCTGCGAGCGGCACTTCGGTGTAGCGATCGTCGGCGACGTAGGTGTCGCGATCGGCGTACGCGAGACGCTGTGCTTCGATGAAACGATGCCAACCCGCAGCGGTGTTGCCCATGGCGGCGAGATCAAAGTTTTCGACCGTACCCAGCACCGAAAGAACGGCGATGCCACCGGATGACGGCGGTCGCATGCCACAGACCAGATATACCCGATAACTGCCGCAGACGGGCTCGAGTCGGTTCGGCCGGTAAGTGGCCAAATCCTCGAGCGAGAGCGAACCCGGCGTCGGCTCGCGACGCGCGGCGGCCACGATCTCCTCGGCAAGCGGGCCGTCGCGGAAGGCGGCAGCACCGCGCGCCACGATCATGCGCACGGTTTGCGCATAGCGCGGATTGACGAGTTTGCTGCCCACGGCCAGCGGCGTCTTGCCATCGGTGGTCAGATAAGCCGCCGCTTCGGGCGGCAGTCCACCACGCGTCACCGCCGCCGTGATCATTTCATTGAGGCGCGGCGAGACGGCAAAGCCTTGCTCGGCCAAGCGCTCCGCCGCTCGCCACGACCGGCCCCATGGCAGTCGACCGTGTTCGCGGTGAGCCATTTCGAGCATCGCCACGGCGCCTGGCACGCCGATCGAGCGGCCCGAGCGTACGGCCTCGATGAAGCCCATGGGACGTCCGTCCGCCTGCAGGAACATGTCGGGTGTGGCGCCCCGGGGTGCGACCTCGCGACCGTCGTAGGTGATGACGTCACCTGTCATGGCGTCGTAGTGCACCATGAACGCGCCGCCACCGAGACCCGAGGACTGCGGCTCGACTAAACCGAGCACCGCCTGCACCGCAATCGCCGCGTCGACCGCCGAGCCACCCGCTCGCAACACCTCGACGCCCGCATCCACCGCGAGCGGATTGGCAGCGGCGACCATGGCACCCGCGCGCCACGCGCCTGCCGGCTTCGCCTCGATCACGGGCGGGGTGACACGCTCGGACACCGGCGGGCTCGGCGGCCCGGCACTCGCGCAGCCCGCAAGAACAAACAGCAGCAGCGCGCCACGCATCAGAGCAAGGCCTCGATGTCCTGCGCGAGGCTCTCCGGCTTGTCGTTCGGCGCGTAGCGCTTCACCACCTGGCCATTGCGGTCGATCAAAAATTTGGTGAAATTCCACTTGATGCCCTCGGTACCGAGGATGCCCTTGGCCGAGGTTTTGAGATGCTCGTACAAGGGATGCGCGCCACTGCCATTGACCTCGACCTTGGCGAACATCGGAAAGGTCACGTCGTAACTGAGCGAACAAAAATTACGGATCTCCTCTTCGTTACCCGGCTCCTGATGACCGAATTGGTCGCAGGGAAAACCGAGCACTGCAAAACCGCGCTCTGCATATTTTCGTTGCAGGGCCTCGAGCCCCTTGTATTGCGGCGTGAAGCCGCACTTGCTGGCGACGTTGACGATGAGCAAGGCCTTGCCCTTGAAATCGGCGAGCGCACGCTCTTTACCCTCGATGTCGCGCGCGGAAAAATCGTGAACCGTGGTCATGCTGTTCTCCCGAAAAAGCGGATCGTAGTCGCAACCACCGCGCGCGGCTAGCGCCTAGCGTGGCACCACCGATAAGTACTGCGACGGTAACGACAGTCCTGACTGATCGAGCCAGCCGCGCACACGCCGCGCAACGAGCCGATGAGTAACGCCCGAGTACATCGGGATCACCGGCAAATCGCGTAGCACGATACGCTCGGCTTCGAAGTAGTGCCGAGCACGGGCGGCTGGATCGACTTGCCTTTCCGCGAGCTCGATCAAGCGATCGACCTCGGCGCTCACGTATCCGGAGTAATTGAGAAAAGAATCGCTGCGGAAGCGACCGATGAAACTGGTCGCGCTCTGCACCGCCGAGAACGGCCCGTAGTCCATGAGATCGAAGTCGCCCGCATTGAGAGCGAGGCTGTAAGCCCGCGACTCGAGCCCGCGCGCATCGATCCGCACACCGAACGGCGCCCACATGGCATCGAGCGCGAGATAAGTGCGCTGCGTGAGCGGGTTGCTGGAGTAGATCAACACGAGTCGCAGCGGCTTGTCGCGCGCGAGCCCCATGGCTGCCGAGAGTGTGCGCGCTCGCTGCAGACGCTGAGCCAACGACAGTGACGCATGGGCGAGGACGGCGCGACGCGGGTAGTCGTCGACGGCCGTCGGCACCAGACTCTCGCTAACCGTCTCGCCGAGCTGCCGCACCTTCTCGACCAGCACGCGCCGGTCGATGGCAAGCGCGAGCATCTCGCGTAATCTTTGATCGCGCAGCCTAGACCGCCTTACGTTGAGCCCGATCCAGCCACCGCCATAATAGGGTGTCGTGCGCAGCGTCGCGCCCTCCTCGCCCATGCGTCACTGTCGTTGGCTCAGCGTCTGC
>RGYP01000105.1 GCA_010031985.1 Gammaproteobacteria bacterium | reverse complement strand
AATGCCCTGTATTCGCAACCGGCACCGGACAGTTTCTATGGCGGTAATTCCGAGCCGGTGACGCACATAGGACTGTTGCGAAATTATTTCTCTTGGGCCTGGGGCGATGCGCTTTTCGTGGTGATCGATCCGTACTGGGCTTCGCCGGTCGCCGTCGATAATATCTTTGGTGGGGGTACGCGGCGTAGCAACTTATGGGACATCACCCACGGCGATTCTCAATATCTCTGGCTCAAAAACACGCTCGAACGCAGTACCGCGAAATACAAATTCGTCTTTGCGCACCATGTGATGGGTACCGGCCGCGGTGGTATCGAACTCGCCGGGCTTTACGAATGGGGCGGCAAGAATCCGAACGGAACCAACGACTTTTCGGTGCGAAGACCGACGTGGAGCAATCCTATCCATCAACTGATGGTAGCCAACAAGGTCAAGATTTTCTTTCAGGGTCACGATCACATTTGGGTGCGTCAGCAGCTCGACGGCGTGACGTATCAAACGCTGCCCCAACCTGCCGATCCGAACTACGCCTTCGACAATGAAGACGCCTATCAGAGTGGCGACAAGTTTCCGAACTCCGGTTACACGCGAGTCACGGTGGCGCCGGGCGGCGTGAAGGTCGAGTACGTCCGGATGTACCTCCCTGCCGACGAAGGTGCCGGAAAGACGTCAGGGTCGGTCGCCTTCAGTTACACACTTCAATGAATTCAATTCAGATGACGAGAGTCTTCCGATGATCTTTCCGTCGATGCGTCTTGCCGCGTTTGCTACATGCGTGCTGCTGGTATCTTGTGGTGGTGGCGGTGGCAGCAGCAACGCGAACAGCGTTGCCGCGCCATCCTCCCCATCGGCGACGACGCCCGGAGCACCGACATCGCTCACGGCAACGGCCGCAGATGCTGCCGTCACTTTGAGTTTCAGCGCACCCGCCTCCGACGGTGGCGCTTCGATCTCGGGCTATACGGCTACCTGTACGGCAGGAACCGCGAGTCGTACGACGACCGGGACCGCCAGCCCGCTGACGGTGACCGGCCTCAGCAACGGAACTCAATACTCTTGTTCCGTCGTCGCGACCAATCGCATTGGCTCTGGTTCTCCCTCGAGTGCCGTGGCGGCTACACCCATCAGCGCATCGTCGAGCGCGGAATTTCCGGGGAACATCGTGCTCGGTGCGCCGACTGCAGATTCCATCCGTCTCAAGTTGTACTCGGCAGATCAATCGGGCTCGGTCATCGTCAGCTATCGGGCCGAGGGCGACGCCGGCGATAAACAAACGACTCCAATAACGCTCAATCGCGCCGCGGTGCTCGATGCAGAACTAAGCGGACTGAAAGCCGGAACGTCATACCGTTATCGCGTCCTGCTCAAACCTACGACAGGCAACGAAATTCAAAGTCGCGAATATCGGTTCCAGACAGCGCGGGCGCCGGGCAGCAGCTTCACGTTCACCATTCAGGCGGACTCGCATCTCGACGAGAACTCTGATCTCGACATCTACAAGCGCACCCTCACCAACGTGCTTACGGATCAAGGGGACTTCCACGTCGACCTCGGCGACACCTTCATGACCGAGAAACATGCGGAGCCTTTCACGGCCGTCGTGGCGCAGCCGACCAGCAAAGCAACTCTCGATACGCGTTACATCTATGAGCGTGCGAATTTTGGTGCGGTCACGCACTCGGTGCCGTTGTTCCTGGTCAACGGAAATCACGATGCGGAGTTGGGCTGGCTGGTCGACGGTAGCACCCAAAACATTGCGATCTGGGCATCCAAGGCTCGTCTGGAATATTTCCCGATCCCGCAGCCCGGCAAGTTCTACAGCGGCGACTCGTTCGTGGATCCGAACGCAGGAAACCGGGTCGCTTGGTACGCTTGGAATTGGGGTGATGCACAGATCATCGTGCTCGATCCCTTCTGGAATACCAAGCAGCGCGCAAACTCGGATCCCTGGAACTTCACTCTGGGCGAGAAGCAATATCAGTGGCTCACCGAAACGCTGGCGGCGAGCACTGCAAAATTCAAGATCGTCTTCATCCACAATTTAGTCGGCGGACTCGACGGCGCGATGCGCGGCGGTGTCGAGGCAGCGCCTTTTTACGAATGGGGTGGAAAAAACCTGGACGGTACGAACGGCTTTGCAACCCGAAGACCCGGCTGGGCTCAGCCGATCCACGATCTACTGGTCAAATACAAAGTAGCGGCGGTCTTTCACGGCCACGATCATCTTTATGCAAAGCAGGATCTGGACGGTATCGTCTATCAGACCGTGCCGCAGCCGAGCGCGCGCAATTTCAACAACGGCGCGCAGCTCGCCAAAGATTATCACTACGATAGCGGCACGATATTCAGCAGTTCAGGACACATGCGGATCACGATCACACCGACGACGATGACTGCCCGTTACGTTCGGTCTTGGCTGCCCAAAGACGAAACTGCTGCACGCAAGAATGGTCAGATCGAACACGAGTGGTCAGTCACTCGATGACGATCCGACATATTCGGCGACGTTGCTCCCCAGCACGTCGAGAGGGACGTTTCCCCCGCGCAGCACCGTATCGTTGAAATCGCGAACATCGAAGCGAGCCCCGAGTTTGCTGCGGGCAAGATCGCGTTGGCGGTTGATCTCGCTGTGACCCACCTTGTAGCCACAAGCCTGACCAGGCCATGAGCAATAACGATCGACTTCGCTCGCCACTTCGAGCGGGTTCGAGCCGTTTCTTTCGACGAAGAAACGAACCCCCTGCTCCCGAGTCCAGCGCTTGGCGTGGATCCCGGTGTCGACGACCAGTCGGCAGGCACGGAACGATATCGCCTGCAGGTAACCCAGTCGGCCGACCGGATCGTTCTCGTAGGCGCCGAGTTCGTCGGCCAGTTGCTGGGCATACAACGCCCACCCCTCGGAATAAGCGTTGAAGGCCAGCAATTGACGAATACGAGGCATCTCGTGCGTGTATTCACCTTGCCAGATATGACCGGGAATCGACTCGTGGAAGGCGAGGTCGGCGAGAGCGAATCGACTATGCAGCCCGGTAGTGCGAAGGTTAATCCAAAATTTCCCAGGTATTCGCCCGTCTATGGAGCCGGCACCACCATAAGCAGTCGGCGCCCCGGGCTCTTCTTCGGGCGGCAGTCGCTTCACTTCCATGTTCGGATCGACCAGCGCGTGAAAAGCCCGCGGCATCTGTTTGCGGATCCAACGCAAACGCGCATCGATGAAGGCCATGATTTCGGCGCGACCGGCGTCTCCCTCTGCGAATTGGTATCGCGGATCTTTGGCGATGGCTTGCATGCGCTCACCGACCGAGCCTGAGTTGAAACCCAGCCCCCGCATGATCACGTCCATCTGCGAGTGCAACCGCTCCAACTCCTCGAAGCCCAACGCATGAACTTCATCGGGGGTCATGGAAGTGGTCGTCGATGCCTTGAGTGCCCAGCGATAGAACTGCTCGCCATGCGGCCTTGCCCACATGCCTGCATCGTCGGTTGCAGACTTGCGAGCCGCCTCGATTTCATTGATCTGACGATTCAGGGCCGGAATAACCTCACCCGTAACGATCGCTCTGGCGTCACGCTCCCATTGGCCGCGCATGCCCTGGGTCCGACGCAGCAGTGAGTCGACCAGCACACCACCTTCACTGGCACTCTTGGCCGATAGCTTCAGCTGTGCGAGTGTCTTGTCGAGCAGAAAGGCAGGCGGTATGAGGCCCATGTCGCGCGCCGCTCGAACACGTTCGAGTTCCCCATCGAGCTGAAGGGGGTACTGTCGCAAACGCTCGAGGTAAGCCTCGGCATCCGGCGGCGAATCGATCGGATGATCGCTATCGAGAAAACGTGGGACGTCGAGATAGGCCCCCACATTCTGGATGACTACATAAGGGGTATTACGCCAACCCCCAACGGTGATGTCGCCGTAGGGAAGCGCGAACCCCTCGAGCGACGTCGCGTAGGCACTGCGGACAACTTCAATGCTGGTTTTGACAGAATGAGACAGTGGCTTTGGATCGATGGCTTCGATCTTCGCAAGATCTCGACGCAGCCGTGCCGCAATGGCCCGCTGCCCCGCGGCAGAGCGATCTGACAGGCGCCGTCTAAGGCGCGCATCGGTACCGCGATCGACGCCAAGCGAGGTCGCGCTCTCCGGGAACAACTGCAGCAAGTTTCGGGCAGTATCGTCGAGAACTTCGAGGGCGGCTGCATCGGCAGCGGTGACAGTGCGCGCGGTTGAAGCACCCCGCGCGATTGCGGAGCCCCGCGCCGTTGCAGACCAGAGCGGCCCGATGGCTGCAGCGACGAGTCCCGTGACGGCCGATCGACGATTGATGAAGTTGGACATCGCGTTCCCCTATCAAGAGGGGAAAGTATATCCGTGTCCACATCGCGGTTCTGCTAGCGCAGAAAGGAAAGAGCCCGAAGCCAGTGTTTCCAATACCAACCCCAACGATCCCTTCACCGCTGAGGTGGCGAACGAGAACCGTTCGCCGCTTCGGGCTTCGCGAACCACGACTTTCCCAAGGGCAGGAACTAACGTGGTGTCGACGGTGATGATGTTGGCAAAGCAGTGACGGGGCGTCGGCGCGTCAACGCACCGAAACGCCAGGTTTTGTACGAAGAATTTTTTCGCTTTTTTCAAGCAGGCGTCGCAGCGGGCGCTCGTCGATCAGTAAATAGGCTTCCTCGAACGTGAACCACTTGATTGCCGATGATTCTTTGATGTCGAGTGACAGCGCTTCCGGATCTTCGGCAACGACGAGAAAACGAAGATCAAGGTGATAATGAGCGGGCTCGTCGCCACGCTCAGGAATGAGATGAACGTCGACGTCAATCGGCGTCATGGCCCATTCGTGCAAGCGGACGGCACACCCTGTCTCCTCACGTGCCTCGCGCAAGGCCGTCACGGACATGATTCCGCCGTCGGACGGTTCGGCGTGCCCACCCGGCTGCAGCCACCGATTCAATTTTGCGTGGTGCAGCAAAGCCACTCGACCCATGATAGGGTCGATAACCACAGCGCTCCCGGTGAAGTGGGCCTCTTTTTGATGACGCGAAAAGGGCTCCCGCAAAGTCTGCAAAGCTTTGCGCATGGCGTCGAGACTACGCCTCTCGTCATCATCAGCAGGCGTATGTCGCTGCAGCAGCGTCTCGAGATCGGTCGTCTTCATGCGGGATATTGGAATTCCGGGCGCAGCATGAGTCAACCGTGGCCATGACCGCCGTCGGCTCGACCGCGTGTCGGGAATGACGAGCTCAAAATCCGAAATTCGAACCTGCGCCCAGCAACGTGGCGATGCCAAGCAGCGCAAAGATCATCGCGGCCACCGCATGCACGAGCCTCATCGGAATACGTGAGGCGAGCTTGTCACCGACGAACACGGCCGGCACGTCTGCGATCAACATGCCGAGCGTCGTTCCGATGACTACCAACACGGGCGTTGCGTAATGTGCGGCCATGGCGACCGTCGCGATTTGCGTCTTGTCGCCCATTTCGGCGAAAAAGAAGGTCACCAGCGTTGCACCGAAAACTCCGAGCCTTTGAGCGATCTGGGTTTCCTCGTCTTCGATCTTGTCGGGGACGAGGGTCCAGATCGCCATGCCGATGAAAGAGAGGCCGAGCACCCAGCGCAGGATTTCGGGACTGATCATCGCGGTGATCCACGCACCCAACGCACCGGCAATTCCGTGATTGACCAACGTCGCCACCAGTATGCCGAGAATGATCGGCAGCGGTTTCTTGAAACGCGCCGCGAGAATGAAGGCCAGCAGTTGCGTTTTGTCGCCGATTTCTGCCAACGCCACTACGCCAGTTGAAACCAATACAGATTCCACGTGTTCATTTTACTCGCACGTTGAACCGATCGTGCGCCGGGACAGCTAAAGCGCAGCGCTACGCGACCGATCGAGCCCTAGCCAGCCGACAGCGAGCGCCAGATGCAAAACGTCTGCAGGCTGCAGTGGGGTGATCGGTGACAGCTTGACGGCAAAGCAAAGCAAGCCCACCAACATGGTCACTGCCGAAACGACATCAACCCAGCGACGAGCGCGCAGTGACACGTACGCGATACCTGCCATCGCCAGCAGTGCACAGGCATTGAGATAAAGTCGCGAGCCGCTGTAAATCACGATCGACAGACCGACGGTCGCAAGCAACAGCAGAAACACCGATGAAACTCGCCATTTTCGGGCGATCGGCGAATCCGGAACCATCACGGAGACCGCCAAGGCCGGAAATGCCGCCACCCCCGCGATCATCGACACGATCATGTGCGGATTTTCGTCGGCGTATAACCCGGAGAACCGTAACACGCCAAGCATTGCTGCGACTGAAAACAAGGCAGCCGCACAACGAAACAAAAAACCACGCACAGAGTGCAGCGTCACGTAAAGGGTTACGGCACCCAGTACGGCGTCGGTCACGGCAAGACTGCTAACGGGAGGACCCCATCATTTCCGGC
>RGYP01000104.1 GCA_010031985.1 Gammaproteobacteria bacterium | reverse complement strand
GAAAAAACTGAGTCGTCCGGCGAACTCGTCGACGTCGAGACCCTTGGCGAGCGCCGTCTTCACGTACTCCTTGCCGTCGGCCAGCGTGAAAGCGAGTTCCAGCGCCTGATTCGCACCCGCCTCCTGCATGTGATAACCCGAAATCGAAATCGAGTTGAACTTCGGCATATTGCGCGCCGTGTACTCGATGATGTCGCCGACGATGCGCATCGACGGCTCGGGTGGATAGATGTAGGTGTTGCGCACCATGAATTCTTTGAGAATGTCGTTCTGGATGGTGCCCGAGAGCGCCGCCTGCGCCACGCCCTGCTCTTCGCCGGCCACGACGAACGCGGCCAGCACGGGCAACACCGCGCCATTCATGGTCATCGACACCGAGACTTTATCGAGCGGAATACCGTCGAACAGGATCTTCATGTCGAGCACGGAATCGATCGCAACGCCCGCTTTGCCGACGTCGCCACGCACTCGCGGGTGATCGCTGTCGTAACCCCGATGGGTCGCAAGGTCGAACGCGACCGACACGCCCTGACCGCCCGCAGCCAGCGACTTGCGGTAGAAGGCGTTCGAGGCCTCGGCCGTCGAGAACCCCGCGTACTGACGAATGGTCCACGGCCGTACCGCGTACATGGTCGCTTGCGGGCCGCGCAGGAAGGGCGCGAAGCCCGGCAGGGTGTCGGCATACTGCAGACCCTGCAGGTCTGCTGCGGTGTACACCGGCTTGACCTCGAGACCCTCGGGCGTCTTCCAGGTGAGCTTGGCGAGATCACCGGCCGGTGCCGCCTTCGCGGCAGCCTTCGCCCAAACCTCGAGGTTGGCGGATGTCAGGAGGTCATCACGGTCCATGGCGTCCCTGTCCAAGTCCGTCCCGTCCGCCCCCGACGGGCGGGCTTGGGAGAACCTCGGGAGTGTACCCACCATGGACCCCCCCGGCGAGTCCGCCTCCCGGGGTGGCCGCGCGCAGGTCAGGGCGTGGCGGACCAGCCCGTGTAGTCGCCGTCCAGGTGTTTGAGGTTCGAGTAGCCGGCGTTGCGCAGGGCCTCGATCGCCATGGAGGCGCGTCGACCGCTCGCGCAATAGACGATGATCTCGGCGTCCTTGGCCGCTCCGACGGCGGTCGCCGGATTTGCGAGCACGGCGGTGTGGGCGACGTTGATGGCGCCGTCGACATGACCCGCGGCGAATTCCTCGGCACGACGAACATCGAGGATCACGGGCCGTGCACCACCCTGGCCCAGTCGCGCCTTGAGCTCGGCCGGTTTCACGGCTGGCACCGAAGCGAGAATTTCCGCGACGCGCTCGGGCGACGGCATCGGCGGGGAGGCTGTGGACGATGTCGATGCGCGCTGCGGCACCTTCACGAGCTTGCTGACGTCGTACCCCATGTCGGCGACTTTTTTGACGAGCTCTGCATAGCGCGCATCGTCGATGGTCGGCGTTCGCGCCATGATCCACACGTAGTCGCGAGCGCTGCGCGCGATGATGGTCTCGGTGTATGCGGCATCGACGTGCGAGATGACGTACTCGGCCTTCACCGGCCAGATGAACTGCATGCCCCAGATGGCGTTGTTGGTGCCGGGAATCACGAAGCCCTTGGGTTCCATGCGCTTGGCCGGCCCATCGAAGGCGCCTTTGTTGAAGGTGAACGTGGTCTTGATCGTGCCGTCGGGCGCGAGCTCGTAGGACTCGATGGCGTTGTAGATGTCTTTTTCGATGAAGGTCGGAATGACACCGATGACGTACCACGGACCCATGAACCGTGGCAGATCGACGGCCGACACCACGGGCACCGTGACTTTTTGTGGCGAGACTCCACAGGCTGCGAGTGAGCCCAGCACTAACGCGGCAAAAACCGCGCGCAAGGGTTTTCGAGCCTGGAGTTCGAGTGTCATTGAGCGGATTGCCAAGAAAATTCCTCGGGTCATATCGATGCCTCCTTTCGATTCGGGATCATCACTCCGCGATGTACCATCGCCCGTCGATGCGCTCGAGCACGTAACGATCGAAAGGCAAGCCCTGCCCTTCGACGTCGTACACGGCACGGTTTCCCTCCGACTCGAAGACAGGTGCCGTCCGACGCACGATACGCAGCGCGGCGATCAGCAGCTCGCGACTCGCGATGCTGCGGCTGCAGCCGCTCACCAAAGAATCGAGCGTACGTGAAGACAAGGTGCGACGCAGTTCGGGGCTGAGATGGTCACGGTAGTAACGGTCGCACTTGCCCTCGACGAGGGCTTTCTCGGCCTGGTCCAGCAGCGAGAGAATCTCCGGTGTATTGCGCGCCGTGGCTACCGGGGCCGCCGCGCCCGCAGAGGAGGTCGTCGCGGCCGTGGAGGTCGTCGATGCTCTGGGGGATGCCGCGGCCGCGCTGCTGCCTTGCATCGTCGCACCACGCGTCCGACCGTTCATCAAATCGTCGATCTGCGCCTCGAGTTCGGGTGCAATGGCGGCCTTCCATTCTTTGCCGTACGGCAGCAGCGTCACCAACTCGACGACTTCGACTCGCCCGCGCTCGCGTGGCTGTCGGCCTTTGACGATCAGGTGCAACTGATTGCCGTCACGCACCGCCGTCAGACCCTCGAGCTTTTCATAGACGCGACTGCGTACGTTCAGCTTTCGGGCGAGGTTGCGGAACAGATTGACACTGGTCAGTCGCTCGATTTCGCCGAGCGGCATGCCATCGCCGAAAAGCCGAATGCGCATGGCCGATTCGCCGCGGCCCGCCTCTTCGCGCAATTTCTGTACGGTCGTGATTCGCAGACGATCGAGCTCGGTCGGGTGGATGGCGAACGCAACGGCCTGCGTGTCACCCGCCGCAACGGCAGCGAGATACTCGGCCGCCGCTCGCTCCTGGCCAGCAGTGACGTTTTCGGCCGCTGACGCGGGCGTCGAGGATAGACAGCCTAGGGCGAGCGTCCACGCCATTGCCAAGCTGAACAAAGATTTGACCGCTGGAAACTTCATTCGCGAGGCTCCCGCGCGCTCGCCACGTCGTGTTTGCGGCCCAGAGTCCAGCCATTGACCGCCCAGGCGGCGGCAAGCGCCGCGCCGATCAGCGCGGCTCCTGCAGGCGAAGCCCCCACCGCATCGAGCGCGCTCTTGGCTTGCGCTCCCACGTAATCGGCCGCCCGATACACCGGTACGTCGACGAAACTTTTGGCTTTGTATTTGGACTCGGTGTCGAGCGAACCCCACAGCATTTCGCGTCCTGGACGTATGAACGCGTATTCACCCCAACGGCGCAGGATCAGGAGCGCCGCAATCATGAAGAATACGTTGAGCATGGAAAGCACGACGAAGCCGAAGAACATGATTACCGGCACGAACGTCAGCAGGGTGCGCACGCCGAGTCGCGAGGCGATACGACCGGTGAGAAAAAGCTGCGAGAGAATGGTCAGGGATTGCACGATGAAATCGATGTTCGCGAATACCTCGGTACGACGCGTCGTATCTTCGAAAGTTTCACTGACGATGCGCAGCTGCTCGAAATAGAGAAAAGTGTTGACGGCCGACAGCAGCACGACGAAAGAGGCAATGCCTAGCAAATAAGGCGAACGCAGCACGATGAAAATACCGGCGAACGGGTTGCCGCCGAGACCAGCGTCATCGCCCTGCGATTCGTTGCTCGCCTCCGCCGATACGGCGGCATCCGCCTCGCGCTTGCGATTCCAGATGCCGATCAGCACGCGCTGGCAAACGATCGCACCGAGAAAGCCCGTGGTTCCGAGGTAGAGCACACCGGAGTTCCCGATCGAATCGACCAGCAGACGAGCAGTGAGCGGGCCCACGAGCGCACCGAAGGTACCGCCTGCCGCGATGAAACCGAACAGCCTCTTCGATTGCTCCGCAGAGAACATCTCGAGCAGAAAACTCCAGAACACCGAAACCAGCATCAGGTTGATGACGCTGATCCATACGTAGAAAAACGTACCGACTTGAAGATTGGATTCGTCCACCTGTATCGAAGAGCCGATGAAGGCGAGAATGACTGCTACCACTCCGTAGAGCATGGGCAGCAACAAGCTGCGACGCAGTCGGGCGACGAGCCAGCCCCAAAGCGGCACGATCGCGATCGAAAACAAGGCCGTGTAAAGCCACAGGTCTGCGACGCGATCGCGCCCCAGCAGGGTCGCCACCGTCTCGCGTACGGGACGCACGGCGAAATAGCTGCCGAGCACGAAGAAAAACAGGCAAAAGGCGGCGACTACGGCAGCCGTCTCGCGCGGCTCGACGCGCGCGAAACGGGCGAGCAAGCGCTGCAAGGCAGTGGTCTCAGCGCGCATCGGCGACAAGTCCCGCAAACATCGCGGCGAAATCGGTGCGGGTCCCCGGGGTGTCACCGATCAACTCGAAGGTCTTGCTGCGCGCAGCAGGGTTACCGAGGGCTTCGAGACAAACCGTTGCCACGTCGGCACGCGGGATGCGGCCTTGATTGCGAAGATCGTCACCCTGAAAAACTTTGACGCCCGCGGCACCACCCGGTGCATCGAGCAGCCCCCCGGGGCGCACGATCGTGTAGGGCACGCCCGAGCCACGCAGTGCATCCTCGCCTTTTTTCTTCCAGACGAGAATGTTGCCGAACATGCGATTGAGGGGATGGTCCGTGTGCGTCGCGCCCATCGAAGACACCAGAACGAAATGCTTGACCTTGGCCGCCGCCGAAGCCTCGGCGAGTGCCTTCACGCCGCCGTAATCCACGCGCTCCGGCGTGTTCTCAGGGTCGTTGCGGATGTTCGAGCCGAGTGCCGAGACCACGTAGTCGACCCCCTTCACCGCCGACTCGACGCCGGCGCCGGTGCGCACGTCGCCGACGACGTACTGCACGGCGTCACCGAGTTGGGCACGCGCCTTCGCTTCGTCGCGCACCAGAGCACGTACCTGCAGACCCCGTCCGAGTGCCTGCTTCACGACTTCACGGCCGGTACCTCCGGTTGCACCGACCACCAATACGAGCGAGGCAGGTTTTTTTTCCGTGGCGAACGATGGTGCGACCGCACTTGCCGCCAGCAGCACGGAAACGATTGCCACCGCAGGCAACGACCCCAGAAATAGACGTCTATCACTCATCTGCTTCATCGGCATGTCTCGACTCATCACGATGGCTCCTTGAATAAACCGTTCGGCCTTCACGTCTTTCAGATCGACAGCGTCATGCTGGCGAGATCGAGCCGCGCTCCCGGTCGCGGCAAGTGAACTTTGGCGCCCAGCGACTCGATTTTTTGCTTGAGTGCATGCGCGGCCTGCCACTCGCCATGCACGAGGCAGACAGGCGGGCGCTTGGCAAACGAACCGTACCATCGCAGCAAGTCCGCTTGATCACCATGAGCCGACAGTCCGCCAACGGTGTGCACTTTGGCCACGGGGCGGATGAGTTGACCATGGATGTGCAGCTGCGGCTCACCATCGACGAGGGCCCGACCGAGACTGCCGGGCGCCTGAAATCCGGTGATCATCACGTGGCATTCCGGGCGTTCGAGGTTGTGCAGGAAGTGATGGAGAATGCGGCCCCCGTTGCACATCCCGCTGCCGGCGATGATGAAGGCATGCGAGCGTACGCCGTTGATCTCGCGGGATTGCAGCGCCGTGCGACTCAAGGTGAGATTCGGCAGCTCGGGCATGGACTCGAAACTCGCGCGTAGTCGTCGGGCCTCCTCGTCGTAGCGATCGCTGTGCGCCCAATAAACTTTGCTCGCTTCGATGGCCATCGGACTATCGAGAAAAATCTGCCAGCGCCGCAGGCCCCATTCCTCGAAATTTTGACCGAGCAAATAAAGGATTTCCTGACTGCGACCGACCGCAAACGCCGGCACCAGAACGTTGCCGCCATCGGCGTCTGCCGCGCGAATCACTTCGCCGATCTCGGCGAGCGTATCGGCCCGACTGCGATGCAGACGATCACCGTAGGTACTTTCCATCAGCACGAGATCCGCAGATTCGAAACGATGGGGATCGAGCAGAATCGGCGAGTCGTATTGACCGAGATCGCCACTGAACACCAGTCGTCGGCTGATGCCCGCTTCGCTGCACTCGAGCTCGATGCTGCTCGAGCCAAGGATATGACCTGCGTCTCGGACCTGCAAAGAAATACCGGGCAGGGGTGCATAGTGCGTGTCGTATCGCACGGTTCGCAGCAGCTTTAGCGTGCGCTCGACGTCCGCGGCGGTGAACAGGGGTTCTTCCGGCGGCATTCCGCCGTGCCGTGCGCGGCGCTGCACCTCGCGCTCGGCGAGATCGGCGGTGTCGTACAAGAGCAGCGGCAGCAGGTCGCGGCAAGCGGCGTTGGTATAGATGGGGCCTCGAAAGCCCCGCTTCACCAGCAAGGGCAAACGCCCGCAGTGATCGACGTGCGCATGACTCAGGACGACCGCATCGATCTCCGCCGGATCGAAAGGGAACGCCTGCAGGTTGCGGCGCGGCGCGTCCCTCCCCCCCTGCACCATGCCGCAGTCGAGCAGCAAGGTCCGACCACCGATCCGCAATATGTGGCAGGAACCGGTGACCTCGCCCGCTGCACCGAAGAACTCGATCTCCACACCGAACCTCGCGTAACGCCGAC
>RGYP01000103.1 GCA_010031985.1 Gammaproteobacteria bacterium | reverse complement strand
CTCGCACAGCCCGGCGTGTTGCCGGCCGTCACGGGGCTGGCGGGCCTGCTCGTCGGCAGCTTTCTGAACACCGTGATCCACCGCTTGCCACGCAAGCTCTGCACACTGCGCGCGCCAGTCGCGCTCGAGCATGCGTGGCAAGCGGTGGATCACGGTGTTCAGAAAGCTGCCGACGAGCAGGCCCGCCAGCCCCGTGACGGCCGGCAACACGCCGGGCTGTGCGAGCCCCAGCAACCACGCTTGGGGAATCGGCCCGCCGAAATCCGTCATCCGAAATTCCCCGTCATTTGCGGTTCCCTAATGTGAGCGTTTCGCCCAAAATACGAGTTTAGTCCAGTGATTACGGGGGTCTCGATGAATCTTCACGAATATCAAGCCAAAGAGGTCTTTGCCGCATACGGGATCCCCGTACCGGCTGGCCGCGTGGCGGCTACACCGGACGAAGCCGTGGCGGCAGCCGAGGCGCTCGGCGGTTCGATCTGGGTCGTGAAGGCGCAGGTTCATGCTGGAGGCCGCGGCAAGGCGGGCGGCGTCAAGCTCGCGCGCGACACGGCCGCGGTACGCGATGCAGCCAAGGCCATGCTCGGTACTCGGCTCGCCACCAAGCAGACGGGGCCTGAAGGTTTGCCGGTCGATCGCGTCTACGTCGAAACCGGTTCGGCGATCGAGCGCGAGATCTACTTGTCGCTGACACTCAATCGCGAGAAGGGGCGCATCGCGATGGTGGGCTCGGCCGCGGGCGGCATGGACATCGAAGAAGTCGCCGAGCACTCGCCGGAAAAAATCACCACGGTCAACATTCACCCGGCGGCCGGCTTGCAGCCCAACCAGTGTCGCCGCATGGCTTTCGCACTCGGCTTCAAGGGCGAGCAGATCGCGCAGTTTCAAAAAATCGCGATGGCGCTCTACCAGCTCTATCTCGACAAAGACGCGAGCCTGCTCGAGGTCAATCCGCTCATCGTCACCAAGGCGGGTGATCTCGTGGCGCTCGACGCCAAGATCAACATCGACGCCAACGCCACCTATCGACAGAAAGCGCTCGCGGCGATGCGCGACACCGCGCAAGAAGACCCGATGGAGCTGCAGGCGAGTCAGCACGACCTCAACTATGTTTCGCTCGACGGCGACATCGCCTGCATGGTGAACGGTGCCGGCCTCGCCATGGCGACGATGGATCTCATCAAGCTGCACGGCGGTTCGCCCGCGAACTTCCTCGACGTCGGCGGCGGTGCCACGGCCGAGCGCGTCACCGTGGCCTTCAAGCTCATTCTCTCGAACCCCAGGGTCAAGGCGATTCTCGTCAATATCTTTGGTGGCATCGTGCGCTGTGACCTGATTGCCGAGGGCGTGATCACCGCAGTCAAAAACGTCGGTGTCAAGGTTCCGGTGGTGGTGCGGCTCGAGGGCACCAATGCCGAAAAAGCCCGTGAGATGCTTGCAGCGAGTGGCCTCAAGGTCATCGCCGCCAAAGATCTCACCGACGCCGCGCAAAAAGTCGTGGCCGCCGCGCGCTGACGCACATCGTTCGTCACCCGCGCCACTACAAGCTGACAGGATTCGACCCATGAGCATTCTCGTTGACAAGAACACCAAAGTGATCTGCCAGGGCTTCACCGGCAAGCAGGGCACTTTCCACTCCGAACAGTGCATCGCCTACGGCACGCAGGTCGTGGGCGGCGTCACGCCGGGTCGCGGCGGCGACACTCACTTGAGTCGTCCGGTGTTCGACACCGTGCACGATGCGGTGGCCGCAACCGGCGCCAACGCCTCGATGATTTACGTGCCGGCGGGCTTTGCCGCCGATGCGATTCTCGAGGCGGCCGATGCCGGCATCGAGCTCATCGTCTGCATCACCGAGGGCATCCCGGTGAACGACATGGTGCGCGTGAAGACCGCACTCGCCGGCACCAAGTCGCGCCTGATCGGACCCAACTGCCCGGGCATCATCACGCCGGGCGAATGCAAGATCGGCATCATGCCGGGCTTCATTCACAAGCCGGGTTGCATCGGCATCGTGTCGCGCTCGGGTACGCTCACCTACGAGACCGTGTTCCAGACCACCAACAACGGACTCGGTCAGAGCACCTGCGTCGGCATCGGTGGCGATCCGGTGCGCGGCATGAATTTCATCGACGTGCTCGCGCTGTTTCAGGACGATCCCAAGACCGAAGGCATCGTCATGGTCGGCGAGATCGGCGGCAGCGACGAAGAAGCGGGCGCCGAGTTCATTCGTCAGCACGTGACCAAGCCGGTGGTGGCCTACATCGCAGGCGTCACTGCGCCGCCGGGCAAGCGCATGGGTCACGCCGGCGCCGTGATCGCCGGTGGCAAAGGCACAGCGGCCGACAAGTTCCGCGCCCTCGAGGCGGCGGGTGTGCGCACCGTTCGTTCGCCGGCCGAACTCGGCTCGGCGATCGAAGAGCAGCTGCGCAAGCGCCGGAAGGCTTGACCGACGGCCGCCTGACGATCGCCCTCGCGCAGCTCGATCTGCTCGTCGGCGACATCGACGGCAACGCCGCACGCGTGCAGGACACCGCGGCGCAGCTCGGCACTGCGCCGAGCGTCGTCGATCTCGTCGTCTTTCCGGAGCTGACGCTCGCCGGCTATCCGCCGGAAGATCTGCTCTTTCATCGCGGCTTTCGCCATCAGATCGAACGCGCGCTCGAGCGTTGCACGCGCACGGCGGGTCAGCCCGCGATGCTGCTCGGCTTTCCCGAGTACACCGACGCCGGCATCTACAACTCCGTCGCGCTGTTGGCGTCAGGAGCGGAGCGCGCCCGTTATCGCAAGACTTGCCTGCCGAATTACGGCGTTTTCGACGAACAAAGATATTTCGCGCGCGGCAATGCGCCGCTCGTCATCGAATCGAGCGGCTTTCGTCTCGGAATTTTGATCTGCGAGGACATCTGGCAGCGGGATCCGGCGCAGGAAGCGCGTGTCGCGGGCGCCGAATTGCTGCTCGTCACCAACGCTTCGCCCTACGAGCAGGGCAAGCAGGCGGCGCGCGAGGCGATGCTGCGCGAGCGCGCCATCGAGACGGGTCTGCCGATCGTCTACGTCAATCTGGTCGGTGCCCAGGACGAACTCGTCTTCGACGGTCAGAGCGTGGTGGTAGACCGACACGGCAACGTCGTCTTGCGCGCAGCCGCCTTCGTCGAAGCGCTCGCCACGATCGAGTTCACGCGCGATGCCGACGGTCGCGCGGTGCCGCGGGCTGCGCCGGACGCGATCACGCCACCGCTCGCCGAGGCCGAAGAGGTTTATCGCGCCTTGGTGCAGGGCGTGCGCGACTACGTGGGCAAGCATCGGTTTCCGGGTGTGGTGCTCGGACTTTCGGGTGGTATCGACTCGGCGCTGACGCTCGCCATCGCGGTTGATGCGCTCGGTGCGGAGCGCGTGCAGGCGGTGATGATGCCCTCGCGTTACACCGCGCAGATGAGCCTCGACGATGCCGCCCTGCAGGCGTCGCGGCTCGGCGTCAAATATTCGGTGATCCCCATCGAAGACATGTTCGCGGCGACGCTCGCCGCGCTCGCCGAGGAGTTTGCCGGCCGACCGGTCGACGCCACCGAAGAAAACATCCAGTCGCGTTGCCGCATGCAATTGCTGATGGGCATCTCGAACAAGACCGGAAGGATGCTGCTAACCACCGGCAACAAGAGCGAGATGGCGGTCGGCTACGCGACGCTTTACGGCGACATGGCGGGCGGGTTCGCGCCCATCAAAGATTGCAGCAAGTTGCTGGTTTATCGGCTGGCCGAGTGGCGCAATACCGCGGCGGTCACGGCGGGCGAGTCCGTGGTCATTCCGGCACGGGTCATCGAGCGCGCGCCCTCGGCCGAGCTGCGTCCCGATCAGAAAGACGTCGATTCGCTGCCGCCCTATGAAATCCTCGACCCCATTCTCGAGGCCTTCATCGAGCACGACCAGTCGGTCGAAGAGATCGTTGCGCGCGGCTACGACAAGACGACCGTCGGTCGGGTGCTGGATCTCGTCAAGCGCAACGAGTACAAGCGCCGTCAGGCGCCGCCCGGCGTGCGCGTCAGTCGCCGCGCTTTCGGTCGCGACTGGCGCTATCCGATCACGAGTGGTTATCGGCGCTGAGCACGCGGGCTGCTCGATTGCGCGCTTGTCAGCCCCAGATGCGCCACCAGGGCTTGCTCACCGGGACGACTTTGTCGGCCGTACCGCCGTAGTTGGCGGCGTAGATCTCTCGCGTCTGTGCGGCGAGCTCTTTCATGCCGAGCTGTTCGTAGGACTGGATCAGGATCGCCAACGAGTCGCGCACCGCGGGTGCGCCATCGTATTGTTCAATGATTTCTTTGGAGCGGCGGGCAGCCGCGACCCAGGCGCCGCGCTTGACGTAATACTGGGCGACGTAAAGATCGTAGTCGGCGAGGCGGTTGCGCAGATGGATCATGCGGCGCCGTGAATCGTGGGCGTATTCGCTCTTCGGAAAATCTTCGACCACTTTGCGGAAGCTGTTGAAGGCGCGCTGCGCCGTCTGCGGCGGCCGTGCATCGAGATCGACGTCGAGCCAGCGCTCCAGAAAATTCGCCGAGCGCTCGAAATCGACCAGGCCCTTGACGTACCACGCGTAGTCGAGCCGCGGATGGGTCGGATTTTCGCGCATGAAGGTGTCGGCCTGGTCGAGCGCCGACTCGCTTTCGCGACCTTTGTAATACGCGTAGATGAGATCGAGCCGCGCCTGTCGCGCCTCGGCGCCGAAGGGGTAGCGCGCCACCAGCGCCTCGTAGAGGCGAATGGCGTTTTCATAGTCCTGATTATCGAGCGACTTGCGTGCGCGTTCGTAGACGACACCGGCACCGCCGCGTGCGGGATCGAGATCTTCACGGTCGGAGGCGCAGCCGGCGAGCAGCTGCAGCAGCGCGAGCACGACGAAAAACAGCGGCAAATGGGCGCGACGCAGGCCTTGAGGCCGGTTGCCCGATGGCATGGTCATGGTTGGATTCGCGGTAGCCAAGACAGGCATTATAGCCACGCCCATGTCGCCCCCCGGAAAAAAGGCAAAATCCAAGCCATCGATCCCCGCGCCGGAGGTCGAACGACACGAGCTGAGGTTTTCGGCCGACGACGCCGGCGAGCGGCTTGACGTAGTACTGGCGCGGCGGCTGCCGCAGTACTCGCGTGCCCGGTTGCAGCGCTGGATCGACGAAGGGCGCGTGCGTCTCGAGGGCGTCGTGCCCTCGCGCCGCGAACGAGTTCGCGAGGGGCAGCAGGCGAGCATCGACGCCGAGTTCATCGCCGATGAGCGCGTGCAGGCCGGCAAGCCTGCAGTACCCTTTCGGGTGTTGCATCGCGACGCCGCGATCTACGTCATCGACAAGCCACCTGGGCTCGTCGTGCATCCTGGCGCAGGGGTCGCCTCGGGCACGCTGCAGAACGCACTGCTCGCGCTCGATCCGCAGCTCGCCAAAGTACCGCGCGCGGGTATCGTGCATCGGCTCGATAAAGACACTTCAGGATTGCTGGTGGTCGCGCGCACGCCCGTTGCGCACGCAGCGCTGGTGCGAGCGCTCGCCGCACGCGAGGTCGGGCGCGAATACCTCGCGCTGTGTCACGGCCTCATGACCGGTGGCGGCACCATCGCCGAGCCAATCGGTCGACATCGCTCGCAGCGCACGCGGATGGCGGTGCGCGCCGATGGTCGCGAGGCCGTCACCCACTATCGGATCGAACGTCGATTTCGTGCGCATACGCTCGCGCGCGTGCAACTCGAGACCGGACGCACGCATCAAATCCGCGTGCATCTGACGCACGCGGGATACCCGATCGTCGGCGATCCGGTTTACGGGGGGCGCAAACGCGCGCCGGCAGCGGCGAGTCCGGCCGTGCTCGCGGCGCTCGCGGCGTTCAAGCGTCAGGCGCTGCACGCGATACGGCTCGAATTCGCGCACCCGGTGTCGGGTCGCCCACTCGCCTTCGAGGCACCGTTGCCCAAAGATTTCGCGACCTTGCTGGCGACGCTCGCCGACGAAGCAGGCGCCGCGTGACGGTACCCATCCTCGAGCCCGAGTGGGCCGCACCGCGAGGCGTGCGCGCGGCGTTTTCTTTGCGCAGCGGCGGCACGAGCCTGCCGCCCTGGGACAGTCTCAACCTCGGCGTGCACGTGGGCGACGATCCGGCTGCCGTCGCCGAGAATCGTCGCCGACTCGCACACACCCTCGGCCTGCCGAGCGAGCCGATCTGGCTCGATCAGGTACACGGCACCGAGGTCGTCCGGATCGACTCGGCGAGCGTTTCCCGGCCCCGCGCCGATGCCGCGGTCACGCGCGAGCGCGGCGTCGTACTCGCCGTACAGGTCGCCGATTGTCTGCCAGTGTTACTCGCGAGCGAGGGTCCGGTGCTCGCCGCGGCCCATGCCGGTTGGCGCGGTCTCGCCGCCGGGGTGATCGAGAGCACGGTGGCGGCGATGCAGGTACCGCCATCTCGCCTCGTCGCCTGGCTCGGGCCGTGCATCGGCCCTGCGCATTTCGAGGTGGGTGACGAGGTTCGGGCCGCTTTCGTGGCCGCAGACCCGGCGGCGGCGGCCGCTTTCGAACCCAACGCCAGGAG
>RGYP01000102.1 GCA_010031985.1 Gammaproteobacteria bacterium | reverse complement strand
TTGCGTTCCTGATGTCGTTCGAGAACTTCAACACCACGCTCATGCTGGTGGGCGCCGATTCGCCGCTGACCGTAATGATGTACGGCCGCATGCGCGACGGCGCAACTCCGGTGCTCAATGCCGTGAGCGTATTTTTGATGGTGGCCTCGGCCGCGATCGCGCTCGCCCTGATGCGTGGCGATCGGCGTGCCGATCCACGCGACTGATCAGCCGCGCAATCGCAGATTCTGCGGATCGTAAAGCGGCTCGGTGGCGACCACCGCGCGTCGTCGCTCACCAAGAATCTCCACGCTGAGTTCGGTGCCGGGCGCCGCGAGGTCGGTGCGCACGTAGGCGAGCGCGATGCTCTGGCGCAGCCGATACCCATAGCCCCCGGAAGTCACGAGACCCACCTGTTCATCGCCGCGAAAGACGATCGACACCGCTGCCGCATCGGCATCCGCCGCATCGACAAGCAGCGGCACGAAGCGCTCGCGCGGGCCACTCGCCGCCTCGCGACGCAGCGCCTCCTGACCGAGAAAGCCGCAAGTTTTGTCCAGCTTGACGAAGCGATCGAGCGAGGCCATGAACGGCGTGTACTCGGTGGTGAGATCGCCCTTCCAGCCGCGATAGCATTTTTCGAGTCGCAGGCTGTCCATGGCGTAGAGACCGAAGTCATGAATGCCGAACGACTCGCCGGCTTCCATCAACAAATCATAGACCGACAACAGATGTTCGGCGGGCAGGTGCAACTCCCAACCGAGTTCACCGACGTAATTGACGCGCATCGCGATGGCACGCGTGTAGGCAAGCTCGATCTCGCGGACCGAGAGCCATGGAAAGTGGGCATTAGAGAGATCGGCCGTGGTGAGTCGTGACAGCAGTTCGCGCGAACGCGGTCCGACCAAGATCAAAGTACCGTAACGCGCCGACAGATTGTCGATGCGCACGCCCGAAGCCGGCAGATGTTCGCGCAACCAGTGCTCGTCGTGACGCTCGCCAGCAGCCGCGCTGATCAACCAGTAACGGTCTGCATCGAAGGTGGTGAGCGTCATCTCGGTGACGATGCCGCCACGCTCATTGCAGAAATAATTGAGAGCGGTGCGGCCGGACTTCGGTACGACGCCCGTGACCATGCGATCGAGCCAGTCGCGCGCACCCGCGCCGCTCACTTCGAATTTGGTGAAGCCCGGCAGGTCGAGCACGGCAACGCGCTGCTGCACGGCCTCGCATTCGCGCGCGACGGCCGCGTGCCATGCCGGACGCCGGAACGAGGTCTCCGGCCCAGCGGGATCGCCCGCTTCGGGAAAATAGACGGCACGTTCCCAGCCCCCGCGCGCGCCGAACTTCGCGCCCTTCGCGCGCAGCCGCGAGTACGCCGGCGAAGTTTTCGCGGGACGCCCGGCTGCGCGCTCCTCGGCGGGATAGCCGATGCCATATTCGTGCTGATAGGTCTCGATCGCCTTGGCGAGCGTGAACTTGTGGTTGTGGCAATCGAGATAGCGGCGCGAGTCGAGCGGCCACATGTCCCACTCGGGCGTGCCGTGCGCGACCCACTCGGCGATCAGTTTGCCGGCACCACCCGCCTGGGCAATGCCAAAAGTAAACGCGCAGCAGTGATAAAAGCCCGGCAAGCCCGGCGCCGGCCCCATCAAAGGATTGCCGTCGGGCGCGTAGGGAATCGGCCCATTGATGACGCGCTTGATACCGACCGAACCCAAGATGGGAACTCGCTCGCAAGCCGCTTCGATGTAGGTTTCGATCCGCCCGAGATCGTCGTCGAAAAGCTGATGCGCGAATTGATCAGGAATGGCGTCGAGCCAGTGCGCCGTCGCCTTCCACTCGTAGGGCCCGAGAATGAGACCGTGACGCTCTTGTCGCAGGTAATAGCTCACGTCCGGGTCGCGAAGCAGCGGCAATCGATCGCTGCCGCGCGCCGCGAGCTCGGGGATGTCGTCGGTGACGAGATACTGGTGGGACAAGGTGACGATCGGCAAATACTGACCGACCATCGCCGCTACTTCGCCACCGCGGTAACCCGCGGCATTGATGACTTTTTGCGCTTGAATCACGCCCTTGTCGGTGGTGATGCGCCACTCGCCCGAGGCCGTGCGATCGATGGCTGTGACCCGTGTGTGGCGGTGGATCGTCGCGCCGGCATCGCGCGCGCCTTTGGCGAGTGCTTGCGTCAACTGCGCGGGGTCGATGTCGCCGTCGTACGGGTCGTAGAGCCCGGCCTTGAGATCATCGGTGGTGATGAAGGGATAGCGATCGCGCAACTCGGCGGGCGTCAACATCTCGAACTCGATACCCTGCGCACGCGCCTGTGATACCACGTGCTTGAACTCGTCGACGCGATCGCTGGTGTGCGCGAGCCGGATACTGCCGGTGACGTGGTAGTTGATGTCGTAACCGACGCGTTGCGCAAGCTGCGAATAAAGGCGGGTGCTGTGTCGCTGCAGCTTGATGAGGTTCCACGAAGTCGAAAAATTCGGGCAATTGCCGGCGGCGTGCCAGGTGGAGCCCGCGGTCAACTCGTCTCGCTCGAGCAGCACCGCATCGGTGACGCCGAGTTGCGTCAAGTGGTATAGCGCACTACAACCCACGGCGCCGCCGCCGATGATGACCACCTCAGCATGCGTTTTCATCGATCAAACTCCTAAGCCTTGATGCGCTCGCCCTTCGGGTCGTACCACGGCTGCAACTGCACGCGGGCGGCATGACGCACACCCGCCACTTCGATTTCCCAGCGCCCTGCGGCCAACCACTCGGGCGTGACGCCCGTATCGCAGTGCACGTAGCCCATGCCGATCGAGCGCTCGATTCGGTGCCCCCAGGCTCCGGAGCGCGTCGAGCCGACGATCTCGCCGTCACGAATGATCGGTTCTTCGTGGTACAGCAACGGCGCCGTCGGCGAGTGATCTTCGAGCATGACCTGCACCAGTCGCTTCGTCAGCGCACCACGCTGTTTCTGCGCCAACAAGGCCTCGCGACCGATGAAACCGCCTTCCTTGTCCCAAGCCACGGTGAAGCCGAGACCGGCTTCGAGCGGCGTGTCTTCGTCGGCGATGTCATGGCTCCAGTGACGGTAGCCCTTTTCGACGCGGCAAGCCGCCATCGCGTGATATCCGGCATGCTGCAGGCCGAACTCGGCACCGGCCTCGACCAAACGCTCGTAGACGTCGAGCACCTGCTCGGCCGGAATGTAGAGTTCCCAGCCGAGTTCACCCACGTAGGTGATACGACTCGCCCTCAGACGTGCGTAGCCGATTTCGATCTCGCGCGATTGCCCGAAAGGATGCGCGGCATTCGAGAGATCTGCGCCCGAGACGGCCGCGAGGAGTGCCCGACTCTTCGGACCCATGATGCCGAGCATGGCGATGCCCGCAGTGACGTCGGTCGCCGTGCAATGCAGGGTCGGATGATCATCGAGATATCGCGTGAGCCAAGCCAGATCGCGCGTCTGGCAGATGGCCGAAGTGACCACCAAAAATTTATTGGTCTCGAGACGCGTGATGGTGAGATCGGCTTCGATGCCACTGCGCTCGTTGAGCCATTGCGTGTAGACGATGCGCCCGGGCGCGACGTCGAGATTGCTGGTCGAGAGCCGGTTGAGTACGGCGCAGGCATCGCGTCCCTGCACCAAATATTTGGCGAAGCAGGTTTGATCGAAGAGCGCGACGGCATCGCGCACGGCCCGACATTCGTTACCGCAATGATCGAACCAGTTCTGGCGGCCGTAGGAG
This sequence comes from Gammaproteobacteria bacterium, assembly GCA_010031985.1. Lineage (GTDB taxonomy): Bacteria > Pseudomonadota > Gammaproteobacteria > Steroidobacterales > Steroidobacteraceae > UBA964. The sequence continues at coordinate 2,965 of RGYP01000102.1, read as the reverse complement.
TACTCGTAGCGCGGCTCGACGCCAGCGGGGGCAAACCAGTTGGGACGCTCCCAGCCTGCGGTCTCGCCCATGCAGGCGCCGAGCGCGAGCAAGCGATCGTGCAAGGCAGTCCGCCGTGCGCCACGCGCCGTCTGGTACTGGTAGTACGGCCAGTGCATGGCATAGAGCAGGCCCAGTGTCTCGACCGTGCGATCGCGAAGATAGCGACGGTTGGACTGGAACGGCAGGGCGCGCCGAATGTCGACGTCGGCGAGATCCATCGGCGGCCTGCGATCGAGGATCCACTGCGCGACCACCTTGCCCGCACCACCGCTCGCCGCGATACCCACCGAGTTGAACCCGGTTGCCACGAATAGATCACGAACTTCGGGCGCCTCGCCGATGTAATAGCGATCGTCGGGCGTGAAGCTCTCGGGACCGTTGAAGAACAGCTGGATGCCGGCATCGGCGAGCACCGGCACGCGGCGCACGGCCGCCGCGAGGATGGGCTCGAAGTGATCGGCGTCCTCGGGCAAGGAGTCGAAACAGAAGCTCTCCGGGATTCCGTTCATGCCCCAGGGCTTTGCCACCGGCTCGAAGCAACCCACCAAAAGTTTTCCGGCGTCTTCTTTGTAATACGCACACTCGTCGTAAACGCGCAGCACCGGCAGATTGGATGGCAATTTCGCGATGGGCTCGGTGACGATGTAAAAGTGCTCGGCCGCGTGCAGCGGAATCGAAACGCCCGCGGCACGACCGATCGCATGCGACCACATGCCAGCGCAGAGCACGACGGTGTCGGCCGCGATGTAACCGGACTCGGTATCGACACCGACTGCGCGTCCTTTCTCGACGCGAATGCCGAGTACTTTGGTGTTCTCGAATATTTTGGCGCCCCGCATGCGCGCACCACGCGCAAAAGCCTGCGTGGTGTCGATGGGGTTCGTCTGGCCGTCCTTGCGGATGAAGATGCCGCCCTTGAGATCACCGACCTCGAGTAGCGGCCAGCGTTCGCGGATCTCCTCCACGCGAAGGTGATCGATTTCGAGACCAAAAGTTTTGCCCATCGAGGCGCCGCGATAGAGCTCCTCGAGACGCGCGGGCGTCTTGGCAACGCTGATCGAACCGTTCTGCTTGAAGCCGGTCGCCTGGCCAGTCTCGGCCTCGAGCGATCGATAGAGATCGGCCGTGTATTTGGCGAGCTCGGTGAGATTGCGCGTCGCACGCAGCTGGCCGACGAGTCCGGCCGCATGCCAGGTCGTGCCGCAAGTGAGCTGTTTGCGCTCGAGCAGCACCACGTCGCTGATGCCGATCTTGGTGAGGTGATATGCGATCGAACAACCGGCGACGCCGCCGCCGACGATCACCACGTTTGCGTGGCTGGGGAGCGACATCGCGACTCAGCGCTTCAGCATTGCCGAACGTTCGAGCTTGACCGGATAGCGCTGACGAATGGCCTCGTCGATTTTTTCCGGGATGTGCGCAGGATGATGCTCGGCAAGGATGTCGCGCACCCGATGCGCGGCGCGCTCGAGCGCGTCGGTGGAACCCTGTTCGGCCCACTCGTTCGGACTGCGACGGTCGCCGATCGCCGGGTACAGGTACTCGGTCTGCATCAGCTCCAGCGTCTGTGAACTGCCGAGATAGTGCCCGGGACCATTGAGACAGACATCTTTGATGGTCTCGAAGGACAATCGCTCCTCGTTGACCTCGATTCCTTTGATCGTGCGCTGCGTGGCACCGATGATGTCGTTGTCGATCACCAGACTCTCGAGCGAGAAGCCGAGCAGACTCGCGTGCATGCCAGCCGATTCATAGATGAGATTGGCGCCGGAGTTGCCGACCAACGCATGATTGAGAGCCTTTTCGCCGGCGGACTGCGCATCGGCGACCTTGGAGTCGGTCATGCCCGAAGCCGTGCCGATCGTCAGGTCGTAGAAATTGCCCATCTGCCCGGCCGCGGCCGAGAGCAGCGCCTGCTCCGGACTGCCGCCCGACATCGCACCGGTGCGCAGATCGGAAACGAAACACCAGGTACCAAAGATGGCAGGCGCACCCGGCTTGATCGCGTTGACGTACACGATGCCTGCGAGCACTTCGGCCACTTCTTGCGCAAGCGCACCGGCGAGTGCCGCCGGAGCCGTGGCACCGGCCTGCCCCGCCGACAGCAAGAGCACCGGCATGCCGCCGCGCACCGCCATCTCGAGACATCGACAGGCATCGGCCGCGAATTTCATCGGCGGCACGACGAAGCAGTTGGACTGGCTGACGAAGGGGCGCTCACGCCACTTGTCTTCGCCGCCGGCGATCGCATGCAGCATTTGCAGCGAGGCTTCGAGATGATCCGGATGGACCCAACTACTGCCCACGTGCTTGGTGGTGCTGCTGACCGAGGCGTAGCAGGTGTTGAAATCCATTTCGTACGGATCGGGAATGTCGCGCGGCACGACGGCGCGCTGGAAGAAATGGATGTGCTCCATTTGATCGACCACTCGCCCGATGTCGTAGAGGTCGCGGATGGTTGACTCGCGATAGCTGCCCGAGGCATCCACCATGTTGACCGCGGCGCCTGCCGTGCCGAAGTAGGCGCGCTTCTCCCAGGGTTCGAGATCGTGGCGCGGATCTTGTCCGTGCAGGGTGAATTTGCGGCCAGCCTTGGCCACCATGTCTTCGACCAGCGAGCGCGGAAAGAGCAGTCGCCCCGTATCGCTCATTTCGCAGCCGGCCGCCGTCATGATCTCGATGCCCGACTCGGTGGCGTCGGCGAGCCCGACCTCGGCAAGCAGCCGTAGCGCGGTCTGGTGGATCTGATCGATACCGTGCTGGGTCAGCGGCTGGAAACGGCCGCTTTGCATACCGGGGCGCACCGGGCGCAAGTGATCGGGCAAGGGGCCAGAGCGCTGAGCTCTGCGGGCATCGCGACCAGAGGGGCGCCGGGCGGTCTGCGGTTCGCTCACTTTAATCTCCACCAGAGGAATTGCCGGGT
>RGYP01000101.1 GCA_010031985.1 Gammaproteobacteria bacterium | reverse complement strand
TCGCCCGCACCCACACCGAGCGCCTCGTGCACGGCACGGAACACGAAATCGTGGATCTGCCGTCGCCGAGCGCGCGGTGGCCGAGCCCGCGGTGGCCGAGCCCGAGCTCAGCGGTTTTTCGGCAGCGCCGCCGTCCTCGTTTGCGACGCCACGGTCGAGCGACGCATTGCAACCCGCCGGTTCACTCGGTACAGCGATCGCGCAGCTGCATGGCATCTACATCCTTGCGCAGAACGCGACCGGCTTGGTGCTGGTGGATGCGCATGCGGCGCACGAGCGCGTGCTTTACGAGCGCATGAAACTTGACTTCGGTAGCCAGCCCGCGATGCAGCGTCTGCTCGAGCCGCGCATCGTCGAGGTCGCGGCGCACGAAACCGAGCGCTTCGAGACGCTGGCATCGGAGTTCGCCAAAGCGGGGTTCGAGATCGACGTTTTGGGGCCAGGTCGCTTGGCGGTGCGGGCCCTGCCCGCGTTGCTCTCGACGATCGACCCCGCGCCACTCGTGCGCGAAGTCATCCGCGATCTCCGTGACGATCGCGGCAGTCATCACCTCGAGGCAGCGGCGCACGTGCTGCTTGGCAACATTGCTTGCCGCAGTGCGATCCATGCTGGCCGAAAATTGAGTTTGCCCGAGATGAACGCCCTGCTGCGCGACATGGAAAACACCGAGCGGGCGGGGCAGTGCAACCACGGTCGTCCCACCTGGACGCAGGTGAGTCTCGAGCAGCTCGATCAGCTCTTTTTGCGCGGTCGATGAAGGCGCCCGACGCGATATTGATCGCTGGCCCCACGGCGAGCGGCAAGAGCGATCTCGCGCTCGAGCTCGCCGAGCGCGTGCCGATCGAGATCGTCAGCGTCGATTCCTCGCAGGTCTACCGCGGCTTCGACATCGGTTCGGCGAAGCCCGATCCCGCGACCCGCGCCCGAGTGCCGCATCACCTTATCGACATCCGCGACCCTCATCAGAGCTACAGCGCGGGGGAGTTCGTGGCCGATGCGCTCGTCGCGATCAAAGATATTCGCGATCGTGGTCGAATGCCGGTGTTGGTGGGCGGCACGATGCTCTACTTCAACGCCCTGGTGCGCGGCATCGCGCCGCTGCCTACGGCGAGTCCGCAGACGCGGGCGCAGATCGATGCGCGTGCGGCGCGACTCGGCTGGCCTGCGCTGCACGCCGAGCTCGCCGCGATCGACCCCGAGGCTGCGCAGCGCATTCATCCCAACGATCCGCAGCGCATCCAGCGCGCGCTCGAGGTGCACGCCGTCAGTGGTCGCTCGATCAGCGATTGGCAGCGTGCGACGCAAGCGCCCACCGCCGGGCTCGCACTTGCGCGCTATGCGCTCGTGCCGGCGGATCGCGGGCTGTTGCATGTACGGATCGCTCAAAGATTCGAGCGGATGATGGCCGCGGGTTTTCTCGCCGAGGTCGAAACGCTGCGCTGCCGGCCCGATCTGCCGCGCAGTGCGGCGGCCTTGCGCGCGGTTGGTTACCGTCAACTCATGGCCCACCTCGAGGGCGGTGGCTCGCTCGATGAGGCGGTGCAGCGGGCGGTGGCGGCATCGCGCCAGCTCGCCAAACGGCAGCTCACCTGGATCAAGGCCGACCCCGGTTGGCAGCGGCTTGAGCCCTTCGACCGGCAGACGCTCGCGCACTGGGTGGACGAGATCGTTTTTGTGTGCCGGGCCTCGTAATGCGGAACCCTCGCCGTGGTAAATTGTCAACTAGGGGGAGAGAGGCCTCGGGGGGACCCGGGGTGAATATAAAAATCAAGGAGTTACATCATGGCCAAGGGCCAGTCTCTGCAGGACCCCTTTCTGAACCAGCTACGCAAGGAGCGGGTGCCCGTCTCCATCTACCTCGTGAACGGCATCAAGCTGCAGGGTCAGATCGACTCATTCGACCAGTTCGTCGTCCTGCTCAAGAACACCGTCAATCAAATGGTGTACAAGCACGCGATTTCCACGGTGGTCCCCGCGCGCAACGTGCGCCTGCCCTCGGCCGACGAGCCGGAGTCGGCAGACGCGATCCCCGCCGAGTGATCGTCACGCCGCGTGTTTGAGCGTCCGCGCGGCGGCGAACGCGCCGTGCTGGTGCGCATCGGTCTAGGCGCGCCCGTTGAGGCCGAAGATCTCGAAGAATTCTCGCAGCTGGCCGAGTCCGCGGGCGTCTCCGCGGCCGTGACCGTGACCGGTCGGCGCGATCGTCCCGATCCGCGGTTCTTCGTGGGCAGCGGCAAGGCCGAAGAAATTCGCCAGGCCGCGGTCGACTCCTGCGCCGAGGTGATTCTCGTCGATCACGCGCTCTCGCCGAGCCAGGAGCGCAATCTCGAAAAACTCACGGGACTGCGCGTGCTCGATCGCAATGCGCTGATCCTCGACATCTTCGCGCAGCGTGCGCGCAGCCACGAGGGCAAGCTCGAAGTCGAGCTCGCGCAATTGCGGCACCTGTCGAGCCGTCTCGTGCGCGGCTGGACCCATCTCGAGCGCCAGAAAGGCGGTATCGGCCTGCGCGGTCCCGGTGAAACCCAGCTCGAAACCGACCGGCGCCTACTTGGCGAGCGCGTGCGTGTGCTCAGTCGTCGCCTCGAAAAACTCAAGCAGCAGCGCGAGACCGGGCGCCAGCGTCGGGTGGAAATTCCCATTCCTTCCGTGGCGCTCGTGGGGTACACCAACGCCGGCAAGTCGACGCTGTTCAGGGCGCTGACCGGAGCCAATGCTTACGTGGCCGATCAGCTCTTCGCCACGCTCGACCCCTTGGTACGACGCGTCACGCTACCCGGTGGCGCGCCCATCGTGGTCGCCGACACCGTCGGCTTCATTCGCGAGCTGCCACACGAACTCGTTGCCGCGTTCCAGTCGACGCTCACCGAAGCGCGCGAAGCGACCTTGTTGCTACACGTCATCGACGCCAGCGATCCGCGGCGTGACGAACGTATCGATCAAGTGAACGCGGTGCTCGATGAGGTCGGGGCGGGCGCGTTGCCGCAGATCCGGGTGTACAACAAAATAGACCGGCTCGAGGCTGCGCCGCACCAGGAGCGCGACGGGTTGGGCGAGGTTGCGAGCGTCTGGATTTCGGCCGCCCGCAGGCTCGGGCTCGACGATCTGATGGGCGCGATCGCCGAGCGGCTGTCGCGTTTTGCGAGGCCGCGGACGGTACGCGTCGATGCGCGCCACGCGGGGTCGGTGCGGGCGCGTCTGTTTGCGGCGGGCGTGGTGCAGGGCGAGCGCTATCTCGATGACGGCGGGCTCGAGCTCATCGCCAACATCCCCGAGTCCGAGGCGCGGGAACTTGGTCGCAGCCCCGGCGTCGAAGTCGCCGACGTCAAAGTTGACAATATTGAGGGGTCTCAACCTTGTGTGCTGCAGGGGGGCTAAATACAATTCGGCAGATCAAGCGCCCCCTCCCGACCCACCTGGCGCGACAGAAAACCACCTATGGCATGGAATGAACCTGGCGGCAGCCAGAAAAACCCTTGGGGCAAGCGCTCCGGCAAACCTGCGGGCGGCGATGACGCCTTCCGTAAGTTTCAGCGCAAGCTCGACAACATCCTGAAGGGCGCGGGCCCGGGCGGTGGCGACGGGGGCTCGCAGGGCGACGGTCCCGAGCAGACCCTCGGCGACAACCGTTCGCAGATCGCCATCATCGCGGGTATTGCGGTCATTTTTTGGGCCTATCAGAGCTTCTTCACCATCGATCAGGCCGAGCGTGGCGTCATCCAGCGCTTCGGACAGTTCGTCTCGGTCCGTGACCCGGGTCTCGGCTTTCATTTTTGGCCGCTCGAATCATTGACCAAGGTCAACACGCAAAAGGTGAGCAGCGTCAATTACACCGCCAAGGTGCTGACGCAGGATATCAACCTCATCGACATGTCACTCGCCGTGCAGTACCAGTTGCGCGATCCGGTCAAATATTTGTTCCAGGTCAAAGATCCGGAGCAGACTTTGCGCGACGTCGGCGAGATGGCGATCCGCGAAGTCGTCGGCCGCAGCACCCTCGAACAAATCCTGATCTCGAAGCGTGAACAGGCGACCACCCGTACCAAAGAATTGATTCAGCGTACGCTCGATCAGTACGGCACGGGCATCATCATCACCAGCGTCAACCTGACCGACATTCAGGTGCCGACGGACGTGCGGCCTTCGCAGGAGGACGCCAACAAGGCCATCGCCGACAAAGAACGTCTCGTCAAAGAAGCCGAGGCCTACGCGAGCGGCATTCTCCCGGTGGCAGAGGGCGGCGCGGCGCGGCAACTGCAAGAGGCCGAGGCCTATCGCGCGCAAGTCGTGGCGGTGGCCGAGGGTGAGGCCGAACGCTTCAAGCAGTTGGTCGCACAATACGAGAAGTCGCCGCGCGTGACCCGCGATCGGCTTTACATCGAGGCGGTCGAAAACGTCCTCGGCCGCTCGCAAAAGGTGCTGGTCGACACCAAGGGAAACAATCAGATGTTGTACCTGCCGCTCGACAAGTTGATCGAGCAGCAGCGTCGCAACGCCGAGCCCGAGGTGTCGGTCACCGCACCGCGCGCGAGCGCGGGTGCCAACGCCGAGCAATCCGCGCCCGATCCGCGTGCGCGAGTGGAGCGCTGACATGCCCCAGTCCATCCAAAGAATCATCGGGCTCGTTGCCGCACTCGGCTTGCTCGTCAGTCTATGCACCTTCACGGTCTCCGAAAACGAGCTCGCCGTGCGCAGCCAGTTTCGCGAAATCGTCGGCACCGGCTACACCGCAGGCTTGCACTTCAAGTGGCCCATCGACACGGTGCGCAAGTTCGAGCGCCGTATCGTCTCGCAGAGCTTCGAAGGAGAGACCTTCCTCACCAGCGAAAATCGCGGTCTGATCGTCGACTACTACGTGAAGTGGCGCATCAAGGACGCGGGTCGCTACTCGCAGGCTTTCGGTGTCGACACCGGTGCGGCAGGACAGCGTCTTGCCGACATCGTCAAAGACGGCATCAAGAACGCCGTGGCGCAGCGCACCCTCCAGGAGATCGTCTCCGCCGAGCGCACGGCGTTCACGGGCGACATGTTCGATCGTGCGAGCAAGAGCGTCGAGAGTCTCGGCCTCGAGCTGATCGACGCGCGCGTGCAAAAAATCGGGCTGCCGCCGGACGTCGAATCGCGCGTCTACGCGAGCATGCAGCAAAGCTTCAGCCGTCTGGCGCGTCAGCTGCGCGGCGAAGGCGAGAAAGAGGCGCTGCGCATCCGTGCCGAGGCTGACCGCAAGCGTACCGAGATCCTGTCCGTCGCCGCACGCGACTCGCTCAAGATCCGCGGCGATGCAGATGCCAAGGCGGCGACGACCTACGCGGCCGCCTATGGACGCAATCCCGAGTTCTACGCGTTTTATCGCAGCATACAGGCCTACAAGAATTCGCTGGGCAAAGAGGGCGACGTCATGGTCGTCTCGCCGGACAGCGACTTCTTCAAGTACATGCGTAGTCCGAACGCGGGCACGCGCTGACAGCCTGCGCTGTCCACGCCGATGGGAGCTGGTCGTTTCGTCGTCGTGATCGGCACCCAATGGGGTGACGAGGGCAAGGGCAAGATCGTCGATCTTTTGACTGAGCGCGCGGCTGCGGTGGCGCGCTTTCAGGGCGGTCACAACGCCGGGCACACGCTTATCGTCGGTGGCGAGAAAACCGTGCTCTCGCTCATTCCCTCCGGAATTCTTCGACCGCAGGTTCTGTGTTTCATCGGCAACGGCGTGGTGCTCTCGCTAGAGGCTCTGTTGCGCGAGGCGGACATGCTCTCGGTGCGTGCGGTGCCGGTGTTCGAGCGTCTGCGCATTGCACCCAACTGTCCGTTGATCCTGCCCTCGCACGTCGCGCTCGATCGCGCTCGCGAGCAGGCTCGGGGCGCAAACGCGATCGGTACGACGGGTCGCGGTATCGGCCCCGCCTACGAAGACAAGGTCGCAAGGCGCGCCCTGCGCGTGGCAGATCTATTCCAGCGCGAACGGTTCGCCGCCAAGCTCGGCGAGGTGCTCGATTTCCACAACTTCGTGCTGCAGCACTACTTCAAGCAGCCGGCCATCGACTTCCAAAAGACGCTCGACGATCACCTTGCCATGGCCGAGCGCGTAAAGCCGCTCGTCACCGACGTCACGCACGAACTGCAGCGACTGCGTGACGTCGGGGCCAACGTGATGTTCGAGGGCGCGCAAGGGGCGATGCTGGACGTCGATCTCGGCACCTACCCCTTCGTCACCTCATCGAATACGACGGCGGGCTTCGCGGGCACGGGCACCGGGCTCGGGCCGCGCAACTTCGATTACGTGCTCGGTATCGTCAAGGCGTACACCACGCGTGTGGGCGCGGGGCCGTTCCCGACCGAACTCTTCGACGAGACCGGCGAATTTTTGCAGCGGGTCGGTCAAGAGTTCGGCGCGGTCACCGGTCGCCGCCGGCGCTGTGGCTGGTTCGATGCCGTGGCGCTGCGTCGTTCCGTCATTCACTCGAGCATCTCGGGTCTTTGCATGACCAAACTCGACGTGCTCGATGGGCTTGATTCCATCCGCTTGTGCGTCGGTTATCGTGCGAATGGGGTCACTTCGCAGGAGCCGCCATTGCTCGTCGACGCGTTTGCCGACGTCGAGCCCGAATACGAAGAAATGCCGGGATGGAAGGGCAGTACCTTCGGGGTGACGCGCGAGGCCGATCTGCCGCCCGAGGCGCGTGCTTACCTCGCGCGCATCGAGCAACTCGTCGGCGTTCCCATCGACGTCATTTCCACGGGACCCGATCGCGATCAGACCATCGTTCGCCGTCATCCGTTCGGC
>RGYP01000011.1 GCA_010031985.1 Gammaproteobacteria bacterium | reverse complement strand
CCATGCGGCAAGCCCTGGCACAGCGGCCTGGTGAATGAGCCGCCGATGCTGCACGTTGCATTGGCCGCTGTGCCAGGGCTTGCCGCATGGGTCGCCGCACGTTTGACGCTCGAGGATTGGCCGGGACGGTATCTTTGGCAAAGCGCGCCTGCCGACGTGGCGGCGGTCGATGGGTCGCAACTTTTATTGCTCGCGTTTGCCTCGGCGGTCCTCAATTCTGCGGGACATGGGATGGCGTGGCTCGCATTCGGCAACAATCTTGCCCATCTCGGCGACCGCTTTTTCGCCATGTTCGTCGGCGACCTGCTTGGCGCCCTGATCCTGCTGTATAGTTTGAAAGTGCTGCTCAACGTATTGGATCGAGCGAGGTTTCGACATCGTGGTAGTTAGAAAGCCCCGAAAAGATCTGGTCGATCTGTATTTGCGCTTTCGTTGGTTGTTGCGAGGTCTGCGTGACCTGCCTTCCGCCGATATTTTGTTGCTGCCGCATACCGAGGCATTGCTGGCCGAGGTCGCGCAGGCATGGCGGGACGGCAAGCCTCTGCCGTTGCACAAGCTCCTCGAGAGCGAGGGGCTCGGCCACTTCAACACCATTCGTCGACGCATCCAGCAGCTCGAAGAATCGGGCTACGTCGAGTTCCGGGGTCTCGAGAGCGACTCGCGAGTCAAGCTCGTGGTGCCCACCGCGCAGGCAATGCAGTTTTTCAGCGAGTACGCGCTACTGATTCGTCGCGCCGGCAAGTAACCGATCGACTCTCGGCACGGCCGAAATTTTCTTTGCTACGCCATTGGCGTGCTCAAACCAGCGATTGCAAGTATTCGTGTAGCGAACGCCCCGGCCGACCCATGATTTTTTGGAAGGTGTCGGTTTTGTGCCCCGGCGTGCGGCCGTCGGCAATTTCAGCAAACAGGCGGGCGACGGCATCGGAGTGCCATTGGTTGCGGTGAAAGGGGCGAATGGCCTCCTGGAAGGCTTTGGCGTCGCAGTCGTCGTAAGTCACTGGCTGACCGATGACATCGCCGATGACCTTGGCGATGTCATGAAAGTTCATGACCGGATCGGGCCCTGTGATGTCATAACACTGACCATGATGCCGTGCGGCGTTCGGGTCGGTGAGCACGTGCGCAATGAAAGCGCCGGCATCCTGATTATCGGTGAGCGCGACGGTACCCTGACCCATGGGCATCGAAAGTTTGCCGGTCGCACGTGCGGTCTTGAGCGAGCCGCGAAAATTTTGCATGTAGAAACTCGGGCGTACGAACGTCCACTTCATGCCCGAGCCGATGATCGCATCTTCGGCGGCGATGTGGGCGAGCGGGATGGGGCTCTGAGTGCCGCGGATCGCCTCGGGCGAGGATAGCTTGATGATCCAGGGCAAGCCGCTTTCTTTGGCCGCGCGGACGAAGCCGACTTCCAATCGTTCCTGAAATTCGCCGTTCGGCAGAACGAGTAGTGCGCAATCGATGCCAGCCAGGGCTCGTTTCACCGAGGCGGCATCTTCCAAGTCGGCCCGCACGAGTTCGACGCCTTGCTCGGCCCAGGTCGCGGCTTTGGCCGCATCACGGACCAGCGCCCGGAATTTAACCCCTTTGGCGAGCAGCGCGCGTGCCGTGGCGCCGCCGATGTTGCCCGTGATGCCGGTGAGCAGAATCATGTGGTCCCCCTGATCGAAACATACTCGGCCGCCATCTTGCGGACCGCTTAAGATGAATCGTACACGCTGCCGCCGATCGATGGCCTTTTACGATATTCTTGATCATCACATGGTCTTCGAAAATTCGACCCTGCAATCGGGCTTCCTTGCACAGTTGGCACACCGCAGTCTTGCTCGGGTAGAGGCCAGCGCTCGTGCGGTCGTTTTCGTCTCGGCGGTTTTCCTTTCGGTAGCCAATGCAGCGCCATTGACCCTCGATGCGGCATTGAAGAGGGTCATCGACACTCATCCCACGTTGCGAGCATTTCCCTTGCGCGGCGCCGCTCTCGAGACCGAGGCGCAAGTGGCCGAGCTATCGCCCGAGAAAACGTTGACGTTCACGATCGAGAATGCGCTCGGCAGCGGTCCGGTGCGCGGACTCGACATTGCTGAAAGTACTCTCACGCTGGCGGGCGTATTGGAGCGGGGCGGTAAACGCGAGGCGCGCCGGGCAATCGCTGCGGCGCGACTCGATGATCTCGGCATCGCGCGTACGGCGGCGCAGTTCGACGTCTTGGCCGAGACGGCGCGGCGTTATCTGGAACTCGTGGGCTGGCACAGCAGGCTGCCCCTGATCGAGGCGGATCTCGCGCAGCGCGAGCGCATGGCCGAGGCGGCTCGTACACGATTTCGTATCGGCGCGGCACCCGAGGCATCTGCCTTGCGTGCCGAAGCCGAGGTTGCAGCTGCCAAGGCTGCGGTCGCCGCGGGGCGTGTTGCAGCGGAGGTGGCGGCCAGGCGTCTGGCATTGATGTGGGGCGAGGAACAAACGACTGCACTCGATGTAACACCACTACCAATTTCTTTGCCCGAGTTGCCCGAATTTTCCAAGTTCAAGAACTCTCTGCCGGCCTCTCCGGATCTTGCGAGGTTCGCTTCCGAGGCGCGTATTCAGGATGCGCGAATTCGGCTCGCTACAGCGGGGCGAGTTGCAAACGTCGATTGGCAGCTCGGTCTGCGTCATTTTGCCGACACCGATGATCTCGCTCTGGTGGGTGGGTTCAGCATGCCGCTCGGAGTTTCTCGGCGCGCGGAACTGGAAGCCTCGATTACGCGGGCCGAGCGTTCGGCACTCGATCTCGAGCGTCAAAGTTTTGAGCTGCAGTTGCAAGCGGCTTTGCTCGATGCGTGGGCACAGGCGGGCGCGGCGACCGAACGCGTCAGGGCCATCGACACGGTAATGCTGCCTCGACTGCACAAGGCGGTCGAGAATGCCGAGCGTGCGTACGCGGGCGGCGCATTGAGCTATGCCGAATGGTCGGAGATCCAGGGTGCGTTGAGCGGCGCGCAGCTCGCGGCGCTCGAGGCGCGTCTCGAATGGCGTCGTGCCATGATCGAAATTCAGCGACTGACCGCCGAGCCGGTGGTCGTGTCGCAGTGAGGGGAGTGAGGGTTATGCGCTTTGCAGGCTTGGTCGTCATGGGGCTGCTCGGTCTGGTTTTGACCGCTTGCGGTGGGCCGGCTGGTGATCACAGCCATGCCGATGAGCCAGCGGGTCCGAACGGGGGCCGCTTGCTGACCGATGGTGACGTGACGGTTGAAATCCGCATCGTCGATCAGGCCAACAATCCGCCACGTTTCCGCGCGTGGGTTACCCAGAACGGCAAGCCGTTGACTGCGGCGCTGGAGCGTCTGGCAGTACGTACCGAGCGCTTGGGTGGTGACGCCGAGGTATTCGAGCTTGCCGCGAGGGACGGTGCTTTTTCCTCGACGGCTGGAGTTGGCGAGCCACATAGCTTCAAGGTCAAAGTCACTGCGCGGATCGGGGGGCGCGATCTCGAGTGGGCGTTCGATTCGTTCGAGGGCCGAGTCAGTATCGATGCCGCCTCGGCGAAGGAGGCCGGTATCACTACCGCGCCGGTCGGTGCCGGTACCGTTCGCCAGACGACGCAGGTTGCGGGCGTCGTTCGTCCGCGCGAGTCTAGCCGTGCGCAGGTGATCGCGCGATTTCCCGGCGTGGTCAAATCGGTTCGGGTTCGGGCCGGCGATCGCGTCTCGGCGGGATCGGTGCTGGCCACCATCGACAGCAACGCGAGTCTGTCCACCTATCCGCTGGTCGCGCCGATCGGCGGCACCCTCATCACCCATGCTGCGACCGTCGGTGCCGCCGTCGCCGATCAACCACTGTTTGAAATCGCCAACACTGATGTCGTGCAGGTCGATCTCAATCTTTTTGGTTCGGCGGTGCAGCAGATTCGCGTAGGGGCGAAAGTCAAAGTTCAGCGGCTGCTCGACGACGCGGTGGTCGACACCGAAATTCTTCGCGTGCTGCCCGACGTCGACGTGTCGAGTCAGAGCGTGATCGCTCAGGCCTTGGTCAAGAATGCCGACGGATTATGGCGGCCCGGCGTTGCCGTGCAGGCCGAGATCGAGTTGTCGCGGGCGGAGGTGCCACTCGTCGTGCCCGTCGAGGCGTTGCAAACCTGGCGCGACATGGATGTGGTTTTCATCCGTGTGGGCGACCTATACGAGGTACGGCCGGTGAGCCTCGGGCGACGCGATCGTCAGCGAGTCGAGATCATCGGTGGCGTCAAGGCCGGCGATGAGATCGTGATCGGCCAAAGTTATCTCATCAAGGCCGACATCGAAAAGTCCGGCGCCACCCACGACCACTAAGGCGCTGCGATGCTAGAGAGGCTGGTTCGCTATTCGATACGTCACCGGTGGGTGATGTTGCTCGTCACCTTCGCCTTGGCTGTGCTCGGGGTATTCAGTCTTCTGCGGCTACCGATCGATGCCGTCCCGGACATCACCGACGTCCAGGTACAAATCAATACCGAGGTTCCGGGTTATTCGCCGCTGGAGGTCGAGCAGCGTGTCACGTATCCGATCGAGACTGCGCTCGCAGGCTTGCCGAGGGTGTCGTACACGCGCTCCCTATCGCGCTACGGACTCTCCCAGCTCACGATCGGTTTCGAAGACGGCACCGACATTTATTGGGCAAGACAGCAAATCGCAGAGCGTTTGCAGCTGGCGTCGGCGCAACTGCCGGACGGCGCCGAGGCCTCGATGGGACCGATCGCGACCGGCCTCGGCGAGATTTTCATGTACACCGTCGAGGCGGCACCGGGGTCGATCGTCACGCCCACCGATTTACGCTCCGCGAACGATTGGATCATCAAGCCGCAGTTGCGCACCGTGCGCGGCGTGGTCGAGGTCAACACCGTTGGCGGTTTCGTACGCGAGATCCAGATCGCCCCTGACGTGCGGCGTCTGAGCGCGCTCACGGTCACGCTGGACGATCTCATCGCTGCAGTCGAGAAAAACAACGGCAACGTCGGCGCCGGATACATCGAGCGCAGTGGTGAAATCTATCTCGTGCGGATACCCGGGCAGATCACCGATCCCGCACAGCTTGGCGGCGTACCCGTTGCCACTCGCAATGGCCGCGTGATTCGCGTGCGCGACGTGGCGACGGTTCTCGAGGGACGTGAGCTGCGAACCGGTGCCGGCACGGAAGATGGCGAAGAAGTGGTACTCGGTACGGTGATCATGCTGACTGGCGAAAACAGTCGCGAGGTCGCGCAGGCTGTTCGCCAGCGGATCAATGAAATCCAGCCCTCGTTGCCTGACGGCGTCATTCTCAGGCCGACCTACGATCGTACCAACCTCGTCAATCAAACCATCAAGACCGTTGCGACCTCGCTTGCCGAGGGTGCCTTGTTGGTGATCGCCGTGTTGTTCCTGTTGCTCGGAAATTTTCGGGCGGCATTGATTGCTGCCGCGGTCATTCCGCTCTCGATGTTGCTGACTGCAACCGGCATGCTGCAGGCCGGTATCTCGGGCAATTTGATGAGTCTAGGCGCTCTCGATTTCGGGCTCATCGTCGACGGCGCGGTGATCATCATCGAGAACTGTTTGCGCCGTTTCGGTGTGGCGCAAAGCGAGAAAGGCAGTGTGTTGAGTTACGAGGAGCGACTCGAGACGGCGACGGCAGCGACGCTCGAGGTGATTCGACCAAGCATCTATGGTGTCGGCATCATCACCGCCGTTTATCTGCCCATCTTCGCGCTCGAAGGCGTCGAGGGCCGGATGTTCCATCCGATGGCGTTCACGGTAGTGTTCGCGCTCACTGCGGCCATGCTGTTGTCACTCACTTACGTTCCGGCAATGGTGGCGGTAGGCCTGTCGGGCAAGATCAATGAAAACGAACGACGATTCATGCAGCGATTGCGTGAGCGGTATGCCGAGGCGCTGGAGGTGGCACTTGCGCGCAGGGGAGCGCTCGTAGGCTCTGCGGTGTTGCTGGTGGTCGGAACGGCAGCGCTGAGCTCACGGATGGGCAGCGAATTCATTCCTTCGCTCGATGAGGGGGATTACGCCCTGCATGCCCTACGCATTCCAGGGACGTCGTTGTCACAGTCGGTGACCATGCAGCGTCAGTTGGAGCGTCGCGTTGCGGCCCTGCCCGACGTCGATCACGTGTTCAGCAAAGTGGGGACGGCCGACCTTGCGAACGATCCGATGCCACCGTCGGTTGCCGATACCTTCATCGTCTTCAAGCCGCGACAGGAATGGCAAGATCCGCGCAAGCCGCAGTCGCAGGTGATTGCCGAGATACAGCAGACGATCGCGAACATACCCGGAAACAACTACGAGCTGACGCAACCCATTCAGATGCGCTTCAACGAATTGATGACCGGTGTGCGCTCGGACGTGGCGGTCAAGGTTTTCGGTGACGATCTCGACGTGAGTCTCGGAATCGCCGAACGGATCGAGTCGGTACTCGCCTCCGTAGAGGGGGCCGACGAGGTTCAGATCGAGCAAGTGACGGGGCTACCGGTCCTCGTCATCGATCCCGACCGCGAGGCGATCGCGCGCGCAGGACTCGCCGTGGCCGATGTACAGGCGGTGGTCCGCGCAGCGATCGGAGGCGCGGTGGCGGGGACGCTCTACGAAGGGGATCGACGCACGCCGATCGTGGTCCGACTTCCGGACTCCATACGTGGCGACATCGACGCCGTTCGCAATTTGATGGTGACGACGGCGTCGGGAGTCGATGGACTGCCGAAGGCAATCCCGCTCGGTGAGCTCGCCACGGTCGAGGTGAGGGTGGGGCCAAACCAGATCAATCGAGAGGACGGCAAGCGACGAATCGTCGTGACGGCCAACGTCAACGATCGCGACTTGGGTTCGTTCATCGCCGAACTCCGCTCGCGCGTCGAGGCGGAAATCGATTTGCCGTTCGGCTACTGGGTCGATTTTGGTGGCACGTTCGAGCAACTGAGCTCGGCGGCGCAGCGGTTGGCGATCGTGGTACCCGTGACTTTGCTGCTGATTCTCGGTTTGTTGTTCATGGCCTTCGGCTCCGGCAAGGATGCTTTGATCGTCTTTTCGGGAGTGCCACTGGCGCTGACCGGAGGCGTCATTGCGCTGTTTGCGCGCGATCTGCCGCTCTCGATATCGGCAGGTGTCGGGTTCATCGCCCTGTCGGGCGTGGCGGTGCTGAACGGCATCGTGATGATCAGCTTCATTCGTCAGCTGCGACTGGACGGACGAATTTTGGCGCAGGCGATTCGAGAGGGCGCGGTCACCCGGTTACGCCCGGTTTTACTCACGGCACTCGTCGCGAGTCTCGGCTTTCTGCCCATGGCCTTGTCGATCGGCGCAGGAGCCGAAGTTCAGCGACCGCTGGCTACGGTGGTCATCGGTGGAGTGATCTCATCGACGATCCTGACGCTATTCGTTCTGCCAGCGCTCTACAGCCTGCTGCATCGCGATGGCGAGACGCGCGACTCGTTGTTGCGCGGCTGACGAGGTCGGCGGAACTCAGTGCAAGCTTTTCTTGAACCATTCGAACCAGACCACGCTCGAGATGCCGCAGCCAACGGCGGGTACCAGGAATTCGACTGGAAAGGCTGCGAACGAGAATAAATCACTCATCATGGGCACGCCGAGCGCGAGGGCGAGCATCACCGTACTTCCGAGAGTCACGATGAAAAAGGGCATATTTCGCTCGCGCAGCATCTCGAGAGCGGATTCGGTCCACGATCGATTGACGATGATCAGCGTCAGCACTGCAGCGACCAAGGTCACGAACGTCAGCGCGCGCAGTTGATCGACCCCGACCGATCCGAACCACCAAAGAAAGGTGGTGAGGCAACCGACCAGCATGCCGACTCCCTGGGCGACTCCGACTGCGACCATCCGTCTGGAAAATAGTCGCGCATTCGCTGCGCGGGGCTTGCGGCGCATGACGTCGGGTTCGGCGCGCTCGCTTTCGAATACGAGTGCGCAGGCGGGATCGATGATGAATTCCAGAAAAACGATATGTACTGGAAGCAGTAACAGCGGCCAATATCCTGTCATCACCGGAATCATCGACAGGCCTGCGATCGGGATATGCACGGCGAGAATGAAAACACTCGCTTTGCGAATGTTGTCGTAGATCCGCCGGCCTAGCCTTATGCCCGTGACGATCGAGGAAAAAGCATCATCGAGCAGGACGAGATCTGCGGCCTCCCGCGCGACGTCGGTACCACGCCCGCCCATGGCAACTCCGATGTCGGCGACCTTGAGTGCAGGCGCATCGTTCACGCCGTCACCCGTCATGGCGACCACTTCGCCCAGAGTCTTGAGTGCTTTCACCAACCGCAGTTTTTGTTCCGGACGAACGCGCGCAAAGACGTCCGTCTCGCCTACCTTCGACATCAGAGCCGTATCGTCGAGGGTTTCGAGCTCGCGTCCCGTGGCGGCGATTGCCGTACGTTCGAGGCCCGCTTCGCGGGCGATGGCGATAGCCGTGGTCGGGCTGTCGCCGGTGATCATCACCACGCGTATGCCCGCTGCCCGACACTCAGCGACGGCGTCCGGTACCTCGGTGCGCAGCGGATCGACGAAGGCGAGGAGACCGAGAAAATCGAAGGCGAGTTGTTCTAGTTGCGGTAAAGGGCCTTCGGCTAATCGTGCACGGGCCACGCCGAGCACTCTCAGGCCCCTGCCGCCCAAGCTCGTGATGTTGCGATGCATCTCGGCATGCGACGCCGACGGCAGTCGACAGAGTTGCGCGATCGCTTCAGGCGCTCCTTTGGCGCAAGCCCAGCGGGCGGTATTACCGAGCTCTCCGCCTATCCAGGTCACCATGGGTCTCGAAGCGGTCAGCGGAAATTCCTTGATCGGCTCCCAGACTGCCAGAGCATCGGTGCCGAAGAGTCGGGCTGCTTCTCCGAGGGCTCGGTCCATGGGGTCTGCCGCCGAGGGGTGGCTCGCGCGTAAAGCGGTAATCAGCAATTCCTCGAATTCGTTGGGTAGTGACTCGGCGGCAGCGAGCTCGAGTTCGTGAGTGTCGATGGTCATACGACTGAGCGTCATGTGATTGCGGGTCAGGGTGCCGGTTTTATCGACGCAGAGTACGGTCGCGGCGCCCAAGGCCTCGACGGCAGCAACTTGTCGAGTCAATACATTGACCTGGGAAAGACGCCAGGCGCCTAGCGCAAGGAACACCGCCAGCACGACGGGGAATTCTTCGGGAAGCATCGACATCGCCATCGCGATACCGGCGAGACCCCCTTCTTCCCAGGCATAGGTTGCACCGCCGCGCGTCAGGGCGTGCACGACGGCGACGAGTGTGGAGGCGAGGACTGCGGCGATTGCGAGCCAGCGGACGACGCGATGGGTCTCCTCTTGTAAACGTGTTCGACCGGTGTCGATGCCGGAGAGCGTGCGTCCGATGCGTGCGAGTTCGGTATGTGCGCCCGTGCGTACGACCTCGCAAAGGCCGTGACCCGAGGTGACGAGCGTGCCGGAGTAGAGCGCGTGCTCCTCGTGTGTGCCGCTCGGCGCGAGACGAACGACCTCTAGCGAGGGTCGTTTGTCGACCGGGAGCGACTCGCCCGTCAGCAATGATTCATCGACCGCGAGATGGCCGCTGCGTCGGAGGATGGTATCGGCAGGCACACGCTCGCCCTCGGCGATGATCACGAGATCGCCGACCACCACTTCGCGACTTGGAATTTTTTGTTCAAGGCCGTCGCGAATGACCCGGGCTCGGGGTGCGGATAACTCGGCGAGAGCCTCGAGAGCGCGATCGGTCCGGCGTTCGTGATAGAGCGTGAGCGAGATCACCATGACCACGGCTGCCAGGAGCAGGATTCCGTCACCCGTCTCGCCGAGTGCGAGATAAAGCGCAGCACCGACGATGAGCATCGCGAACATCGGCTCGCGGATCACCTCCGTTGCCGTATTCCAAATATCGCTCCGGGGAGGCGCAGGCAAGGCATTGGCCCCATCGCGGTGAAGCCGCGCCGCGGCTTCCTGCACGGAAAGCCCGTGTTCTGGTTCGGAATTCTTGATATTCACTCCACGACGAGTATCCGTATTCGATGCAGATTTCAATGTCTCGTACCTCCCATAATCGGTTTGACGATCCGAGTCCGCTGCCGGTCTAATTGACGAATCATGAGTTCTACTCCTGAAGGACAGATTTCGATCCCTACGCCATGGTGGCGTTCGCTTTATGCGCAGGTACTCGCGGCCATGGTCATCGGTGCAGTGCTCGGGCACTTCTTTCCGGAGCTGGCGGTGGAACTCAAGCCGCTGGGCGATGCCTTCATCAAGCTCGTAAAAATGGTGATCGGGCCAGTCATTTTTTTGACGGTGGCGGGTGGTATCGCCGGCATGTCCTCGCTCAGTCGTCTCGGTAGCACGACGGGGAAGGCGCTGCTCTATTTCTTTGTCGTCTCGAGCTTTGCGCTCGTGATCGGTCTCGTGGTGGCTAACGTCGTCGAGCCCGGCAGGGGGATGGACGTAGACCCTGCGACGCTCGACTCGGCATCGGTGAGTGGTTACGTCGGCAAAGCCGAAGAGCAGACCATCGTCGATTTTTTGTTGTCGATCATTCCCGATACGTTTGCGGGTGCGCTTACGAGCGGCCAGATTCTGCCCGTTCTCTTCATCGCCATCATCTTTGGGGTCAGCGTCGCCTCGCTCGGCGAGAGCCGAAACCGGATCCAGACTGCGCTGCATGACGTCAGCGAGTCGTTCTTCAAGATGGTGAGCATTCTGATGAAGCTTGCGCCGATCGGTGCCTTCGGCGCGTTCGCCTTCACCATTGGCAAATACGGTATCGACAGCATCGCCAACTTGGCGGCGCTGATCGTGACTTTCTACGTCACGTCTGCGCTGTTCATCGCCCTCGTGCTTGGCGCCATTGCGAAGGCGAGCGGGTTTTCGTTGTGGCGGCTGCTCGTCTATTTGAAGGCGGAGATCTGGTTGGTAATCGGTACGAGTTCATCCGAGGCTGCGCTACCCGCCCTGATGCGCAAGCTCGAAGAGGCGGGGTGTGCCAAGCCAGTGGTCGGTCTTGTCGTGCCCACCGGCTACTCGTTCAATCTCGATGGCACCAACATCTACATGACGTTGGCGGCGCTCTTCATCGCTCAGGCCACGGGTATCGAGCTTTCCCTGCACGACGAACTGCTGTTGCTGCTGGTTGCCGTCATCAGTTCAAAAGGAGCGGCGGGCGTGACTGGGGCAGGGTTCATCACGCTTGCCGCGACGCTTGCCGTCGTGCCCACGGTGCCGGTGGCCGGAATGGCTCTCATCCTCGGAATCGATCGATTCATGTCCGAGTGCCGGGCAGTCACCAATTTCATCGGTAACGCCGTCGCAACCATCGTCGTGGCGCGTTGGGAGGGAGCGCTGGATCGCGGCGCGCTCGGCAAGGCATTGATGGCACGGTAATCGGTAGCATTGCAGAGATGAGCGTCGCTACACCCTTGGTCCAAACGTTTTTCGACCCCGCCACCGGGACCTTCAGTTACGTGGTGGCTGACCCTGTCACGCGGCTTGCGGCGATCATCGATCCGGTGCTCGACTACGACGCCGTCACGCGCAGCACCTCGGCAAGGTCAGCGCAGGGTCTGCTCGATCACGTCTCGAAAAACGCCCTCGTCGTGCACTGGATTCTCGAGACGCATGCTCACGCCGACCATCTGAGTGCAGCGCAGTGGCTGAAGGAGCGTCTACCTGCGGCGCGCGTGGGTATCGGTGAGGGTATTCGACAAGTACAGGCCGCATTCAAAAACAAACTCGGTCTCGAAGCCGATTTTCCGACCGATGGAAGACAGTTCGATGTCTTGCTGGGCGAGAACGAGCGGTTGGCGATGGGATCACTCGAGATTCGCGTCATGAGTACGCCCGGGCATACACCGGACAGCGTGAGCTACTTGATTGGCGATGCGGCATTCGTGGGCGACACGATTTTCGCGCCGCGCTACGGTACCGCGCGTTGCGACTTTCCGGGTGGTGACGCGGGCATTCTCTATGACTCGATGCAGCGTTTGCTGCACCTGCCTGCGTCGACACGCGTCTTTTTGTGCCATGACTACCCTCCAGAAGGCGTTTCACCACAGCATCTGACCGACCCCGTCAGCCTGCGTGATCAAAATATTCATTTGCCAGACGGCGTAACCCGGGAGCAGTTCGTAGCCATGCGCGAAGCGCGTGATGCCACGCTCAAAGAGCCACGCCTGCTCGAGGCCTCTTTGCGGGCCAACGTTCGCGCGGGTCGGCTCGACGATGCTTACTTCCGCCGCTAGGGGAAAAAGAGACGAGCGGCTTCGTATCGCCGGCAACGTCGACCGTCGGTTTGGTTTCGGCTGGATCGGTAATTTGCAACAATGCCGTCCTCGGCCAGAGGGGTCACCTCGGGCGGGGCCCAATGGCGAACGAGTGGTTTTTTCGAGGATCCATGAACGACACCCCTGCAGATCAGGTTCGGTTGCCACGCGAAACCAAGGGCAAGCGTCCGCGGTTTTTCGACGATCCGGCCATCGATCAGATGATGACCTTCATGCTCGAGTTGACGACCGAGGTGGCCGTGTTGCGCGAGCGGATGGATACGGTGGAGCGTTTGCTCGAAGAGCGTGGCAGCGTCACTCGTGCAGCGATCGAGGCTTATCAGCCCTCGGCAGCGGTCGAGGCCGAGCGCAACGCTTGGCGTGAGGCCTATCTCAAGCGCATTTATAGAATGCACCCCCCGGTTTGACCTGCTCGTCAAAGGCAATTCGCATGGTCGCACAAGCTTCCGAGATTCCGGTTCCCAACATCGAGGAACTCTTCCGGCCAACGCACGACGAGCGAGCCCGTCAAGGCATGGTCAGTTTCATCCGCAAACTGGCGATCATCGACATGCGTCGTGCCCTAAAAGAAGATTACGAAAGTCGTATCGAACCACGGCTCGATCGCGAGGGTCGCAAGCCTGCAGATTGGCAGACGATCGAGAAAGCAATGCAGCAGGAGCACATCTTTCGCTTTTACAGCGCGGTGCGCTACAACGCCCAAGAGATGTGCTACCTCTCGGTACAGCCTGCAGTCGAGCGGGCCCTGCCCGCGATGGTGGGGCTCGCAAGGGATTTGGCCGTTCGCAATCCGGCCGGCGGATCGCTACGTCTCAATCCCGATCTCGAGCTGCCAAAGTACATCACTGCGCTCGACGTACACCTGACGCCGGGCTGGGTACATTCCGAGCACACGGCGGACGACGTTGCTCAGGGGGCCGTCGTGTCCTTTGGCGGCAAAGTTTTTACCGGACAGCATCCTTACCGCAAGCGTCCGGGCGTGGTCGGTGAGTCGATCGCGTATTGGATCGGAAAAAAATATCCGAACTTCGCACCGCGGCGCATCCTCGATCTGGGGACTACGAGCGGCAAGAATCTGCTGCCCTATTGCACGGCGTTCCCGCAGGCAGAGGTCCATGGCATCGATGTCGCGGCGCCGGTGCTGCGTTATGGGCACGCCCTCGCCGAGCACGAGGGACTCGCGGCTCATTTCAGTCAACAAAACGCGGAGCAAACCGACTTTCCGGACGGGCACTTCGACTTGATCGTCTCGAGCTTCTTTTTCCACGAGGTTGCGCTCAAGGCAACCCGCAAGATCTTGGCCGAATGCAAGCGCCTGCTCGCACCGGGCGGTTTGATGGTGCATATGGAGCTTCCGGACGAGGCTTCGGTGTCGCCCTACGAGAACTTCTTCTGGAACTGGGATACGCATAACAACAACGAACCCTGGTACACGGCATTTCGCGCCGAGGACCCGTTGGCGTTGTGTGCGGCAGCCGGATTCGACGCTGCGCGCAGTTTCAAACTGCATATTCCCGACATCGCGACCTTTGGCGAGGAGCGACATGCGCGCTTCATGCGCGGCGAGCTGCCATCACCTGCCCATGGTGCAGGCGGTTGGTTCGTGTTTGGTGCCGAACGCGGATGAGTGCAGATTCAGGTCAATCGAACAACGCGAGAATCTTGTAACCCGAGAACAGCAGTACTGCGGCGATGCCGGTGAGCAGGAACACCAGCATTTCCTTGGTCGATTCCTTCAAGGGGGCCAGCCCCGCGGTCGATCAGCGCAGCGAGCGCAGCGTGGTACGAACCATCTCGAGATGCGCATCGTCGAGTCTGCCATTCTTCGCGACTTCGACCACGGACTCGAGCACCAGAGCCGCCATTTCGGAGTTGTTGCGAGCGTGCGCGAGTTCGGCCCGTAAATCTTTGATCAACTTGTCGCGTGCATCGAGCTCGCGAATGAGCGGGTCCCAGTGCGGTGCGCGGTGGCGCTCGAGCAGTTTCTCGATCACCTCGTCGTGGTTGCGCAGATATTCGGCGTTGAAGTTGCGTAAACCGAAATTGCGCAGGCTGGGGATTTCCGCGAGCGTTTTTTCGGTGACCCGCTCGAAGCCCATGCTCCACTCGGTGTACTGGCGCTCGGTGATCGACTCTTGCTTCAGCACGTTGATGCTGCCGTGCCGCGGATCAGCGGCGATTTTCGCCATCAGCGCTTCGACCAGCGCTTTTTCACCCTCGAGGGTTTGCAGGAAGGTGCCGTTGCCGTAAAGCAGCATCCCCGTGATGCCCTTGCCCGTGTTGTTCTGGTGGCACTGCGTCAGCAGTGCGAGCAGTTCGTCGGCAGAGAGCGGCTGTGCTTCCTGACTGAGATAGGTGAGACGAATCATGGGTCGGTGTCCTGAGTAACGGAAACCGACGTTACTTGATCGGCGTGCGCGGGGGAAGTGCCCGGGTCACTCTTGCGTATCTTGGCCAGCATGCGAAGGCCGAACAGGGCGACTCCGCCGAGGAGCAGGATCAGCAAGCCCACCATACCGAAGATCATTTCGCTTGCAGTAAGCATGTCGAGGTCAAAATATTACGATCTTGCTACCAGAGTATCTGTCGCAGCAGCGGCCCGAGCCGATGAACGCCCGCCACGGCTGCCGCCGCCGCTGCGCCTCCCATCATGGCACCCGAGACGCCGCAGGACATGATGTCCTGTCCGGTCAGCCAAAGGCCGGATATCTGGGTCCGCGGCTGCAACCAGTCCTGGTTCATGCGGACTGGATCGTGATCGAGGCCGTACAGTTCGCCGCGTGCGTAGCCGCAGAACCATTGCATCGAGAGCGGCGTCGACACCTCGGAGTAGTCGATGCGGTCGCGAAGCTGAGGAAGTTTTTCAAATAAATGTTCGAGCAGGCGCTGACCGCAGCGATTCTTGAGGGCTTCGTAGTCGTCGCCGCGCTGCCCCCAGGTGGTTCCCGCCCATTTTTCGAACAGCTCATAGGGCGCCGGCGCGACGATTTCGATCGTCGAGCGTCCGGGATGTCGACGTTCGAAGTCAGGGTCCTTGGCTGATGGAAACGAAATGAAAACGACCGGGAAGGGGCCGGTCGGATCAGCAAGAAACCGCTCGACCGCGCCGTCGTAATCGTTGCCGCCGGGGTAAATCCAGAAATTGGTTTTCGGCAAATCGAGCTCGGCAGCGGTGCCTTTGAGCCCGATGTACATGCCGACGTGACCGATGCTCGGGCGAACTTGTTGCAACCGTCGTTCGTAACCGTGCTCGCGGGCTACGGTGCCGGGAAGCAGCTTGCCGAAGGTGTTGTACACGCCCGCATTGGAGATTACGACGGGCGCCAGGACCTCGCTGCCATCGGCCATGCGGACGCCGCGGGCTTTGCCTGCGTGCAGCAGGATCTCGGTGACTGCTGCGTAGGTGAAGACCTCGCCGCCCGTGGCCCGAATCCGCGGCAATATGCTCCGCGCAATTCGCGAGGCGCCACCAACGGGGTAGAAACCGCCATGCAGATAGTGTCTGGCGATTAGCGCCTGCATGGCGAAGCTCGATTTCTTCGGCGGTAGTCCGAGATCGCCCCACTGACCGGTCAGCACGGCGATGAGCTCGGCGTCGTCGGTCAATTCGGAGAGCACCTCAAAAGTACTACGGGTGAAGAGCTCGGATTTGCGGTGCCGCAGCAGAGGGCGTGCGACGGTGGCTGCCCAGGGCGGTAGCGTGCGCGAGAGCGTGAAGTCGCGCATGCCACGCGATACCTCGCGCAGTAAGCCGAGGTAGCGATCGATGGCATCTGCCTCGCGCGGAAAATGGCTCACGAGGTTGTCGCGGAATGCGTGACGACCTGCAACGGCGTCGTAGACGCGATCGCCAATGAAAAATCGATCGTAGTGGGCATCCATAGGGGCCCACTCCAGAGTGCCTTTCGACAGCCAGTCGAAGAGGCGACGGGTCATGGTGGACGAGCCCAGATCGCCGAGGTAATGCACGCCGACGTCCCAGTCGTAGCCCGCGCGCTCGTAGCTGTGGGTGTTGCCCCCGGCGGTGTAATGCTGCTCGAGCACGGCAACCTTCCAGCCGAGTTCGCAGAGCAGCGCTGCCGTCGTCAGGCCGCCGATCCCGGAGCCGATGACGATGGCATCGTAGGGGCCATCTTGCCGGGACGGTCGATATCTTTGACCTATGCGCAGGGTGCTCGGAGCGAGATTCCGCATCACAGGCCCTCAACGGCCATTCAGGAAGCCATTGAGTGTAAGCCGCCCGCGTCGGGGATGGGGGTCGAGTTGTGCCTGCGGGGGGATATCGGCGCTGTGCAGGTTGCGACCGCGATAGATGAGTGCGCGGTTGAATACTGCGGGAGATCCGAATATCCGCTCGTAGATCGGCGTATCGCCGACGATGTAGCGGGGGTCTGGCAGGCCGTGGTGAGTGACGTCTCGTTGCAAGGCCTCGCTGAAAGCGGCGAAACGCTCGGTGGTCACCGTTTCGTAGCCCGTGCTGCGATGTCGGTAGAACCCCGTGCCGCCGCGGGGGTCGGCTTGACCCGACGGATCACCGCCAAGGTAAAGCACGAGCGCAAGCCTGCCTGGTTCGATGCCGTCGTAGTGCGGCAGACGCTGGATCGGCGTGAGCTCGGCCATCGTCCGT
>RGYP01000002.1 GCA_010031985.1 Gammaproteobacteria bacterium | reverse complement strand
CGCTGGATCGATCAGCAGATCGGTCGCGAAGCCAGCTTGCTGTTGCCTGCGGTCGAGGCGGCCTATCCCGATCCGATCCCGACCAACTTCAACATCGCCGTACTCAACAACAACCGCCTCGAGCAATGGTTCTCCAACGCGCTACGCGGCGAGGACCAGCTCCGGCAACGCGTCGCTTTCGCACTCTCTGAAATCTTTGTCGTGTCGCAGGTGGGCGCACTGCTCAACTTGCCCAATGCCACGGCTGACTTCCACGACATGCTCGCTCGCGGCGCTTTCGGCAATTTTCGTACGCTGCTCGAGAACGTCACGCTGCATCCGGCGATGGGTATCTACCTGTCGATGCTCGGCAATCAAAAGGCAGTGGCCAACACCAATTTACGGCCCGACGAGAACTACGCGCGCGAGATGATGCAGCTGTTCAGCGTGGGTCTCGTGCAGCTCAACATCGACGGTACGATCCGCAACGACGCCAGCGGTCAGCCCTTGCCGACCTACAACCAGGACACCATCGAAGGCTTCGCGCGGGTCTTCACCGGTTGGAAGTGGGAATGCCCAACGACTTTGCCCATATGCACCTTCGCGACGACGCGTCCGCAATTCGCTCCAGTCGCCGGCTACAACCAGGTGCTGCCGATGCGTCTGTACCCCGACTTTCACGAGACGGGTACGAAGCTCGTCCTCAACTATTCAGGTGTTGCGCTCCCCAACGCGACCATCCCGGCGGGTCAATCGGGCGCGCAAGATTTGAAGGATGCCCTGGACAACGTCTTCAACCATCCGAACGTCGGGCCGTTCATTTCCAAGCAACTCATCCAGCGGTTGGTGACCAGCAATCCGTCGCCTGCCTACGTGCAACGCGTCGCCGAGAAATTCAACAACGATGGCGCCGGTCGGCGCGGCAATCTCGAAGTGGTGGTCAAGGCGATTCTGCTCGACGCCGAGGCGCGGAATCCCGCCAGCGGTACCGCCGTATCGAGCGCGGGCAAGCTCAAGGAGCCGTTGCTTCGTCTCACGCAGTTCTGGCGCGCCTACGAGGCAACCTCGCGCTCAGGTCGATTGGGCTCCGCGACCAATTTTACGGGCGGCGTCGGCGCAGTCTTTGGTCAGGCGCAGGGCAGTTCACCCTCGGTGTTCAATTTCTTC
This sequence comes from Gammaproteobacteria bacterium, assembly GCA_010031985.1. Taxonomy (GTDB): domain Bacteria; phylum Pseudomonadota; class Gammaproteobacteria; order Steroidobacterales; family Steroidobacteraceae; genus UBA964. The sequence goes on along the minus strand of RGYP01000002.1, from coordinate 27,279 downwards.
AGCCCTTTCTATGCGCCGCCGGGTGAGATCGCCGATTCGGGTCGCGTGTCGCCCGAGATGCAGATCGCTACCGAATATTTGAACACGCAGATAGCAAACTTCTTCTGGACTCAAGCGGTGTCGCGCACCCATACGGCGACCACCCTCGCGACTGACATCATGTACATCAACACCGCCGACGAACTTGTGGTGGCGAACGACAGCGAGGCACTCATCAACCGCGTCGCCGAGCGTCTCTTGGGCGGATCCGGACAGATCTCTGCCACGCTCAAGGCGCAGGCCAAAGCGCAGATCGAACGCACCGTCGTGCCAGCAACCAACCCCGCCACGGCGCTCGCGACCCGGACGGCAGACGCCATTTTCTTTGTGACGACCTCGCCCGAGTTCGCGCTGCAACGCTGAGCAGATGGAGTCTTCATGAATCGCCTTCGACGCAAGTTCATCAAGGCCGCTGCTGCAGGCGGTGTTGCCTACGCTTTCGGGCGTACCGCGGGCACGGTGCACGCCCAGATGGCGGGTACGGGCGGCTTCGCCGACTACAAGGCGCTCGTTTGTCTTTTCCTGTTCGGGGGCAACGATTCCTGGAACATGGTCGTGCCGACGAGCACGGCCGAGTACAACGCCTACTCACGCTCACGCGGCGGCGGTACGACATCGAGCCTCGCCGTGGATCGCGCTTCGTTGCTGCCGATTTCTTTGCCGGGACAAGTTTCGGGCGATCCTGCTTATGCTTGCCGGTCAAACTTATTTCCAGGCCAGTGAAATCGCCAAGCCGTACGTGATGGGCGCCACCGGCCCGACGCAGTTCGCGGCCTTCCCGACCACCGGTGCGGGCCCTCTGCGCCGCCAGTCCTTCGAGTCGGTGCTGACGGCGACCATGGGATCCTCTTCAAACACGATGTACGAACGCGCCTACGCCAGCGTGCAGCAGCGCGCAGCGCAGTTTGCCGATCGTGTCAGCACAGCGATCGCCAGCGGTTACAGCTTCAATGCGCTGCCGAACACCGGCACACTGTCCTCGCTGCAACAACAGCTGCGTACGGTGGCGAAGATCGTCTCGGTACGGCAGAGCCTCGGGCTCTCTCGACAGATATTTTTCGTCTCGACGGGTGGTTTCGATCAGCACGACGATCTCGTGCGCGATCAGCCCGGTCTACTCGCCAACATCAGCAGTTCCGTGAAGATGTTTCACGACTCGATGCGCGAGATCGGTATGGAGAACAACGTCACGCTGTTCACGCATTCCGATTTCGGTCGCACGCTCACCTCCAACGGTGACGGTTCCGATCACGCTTGGGGTGGCATCCAGCTGGTTGCGGGCGGCGCAGTTCGCGGCGGGCGTTTCTATGGGGCTTACCCGCTGCTCGAAACCAACGGCGCCTGGGACGTCGGTGGCGGACGCATCATTCCGACCGTGTCGGCAGATCAGTACGCGGCTACGCTCGCGAGCTGGTTCGGCGTCGGCGATGCCGACCTCGTGAAGGTCGCGCCCAGCATCAACAATTTCGCGGCACGCAATCTCGGCTTCATGGTTTGAAGGCGCGCGCCACGAAGCGCGCAACGCCATCGCCGGCGGGCCAAGGGCTGCGCTCGCTGGCCACGACCGCGGGACCGCTGATCACGCCACAGTGATAACGCGCTCGGCCTGCGTCCACCCAAAGCTCGTCGGCTTCGGCAATTACCGCACCCCAGTGCCGATCGACCAAGCGAAATCGATCCATCCTGACCTCGAACCAAAGATTGCGGTGATGCGTAACTCGTCTGACTTCGAGTACGTGCGTGGCCGCGCCCGCGGTCGGCTCATCGGTCGCGGTGATCACCCGACCCGGAAACCGCGCCTGCAATGCGCCGAACCACGGTGGTGGCGCGCCCTGGATATCCAGCACGATGAGCGGCACGTCTATTCTTTCCCGGGCGCGGTAATCGGGTTCGGCGTAGGCCTGGCATAGCGGCTCGAGGTGTGCTGCGCCCGCCCAGCCCCATGCCGCCACGCCGAGCGGTACGCTCGCAGGCACGGCGAGCGCCCACAGACAATTGCGTATCCAGCGACGACGTCGACCCTCGCCCTCGAGACGAATGACGTCGGCCAATGCGAGCAGCAGCAGCGATGCCGGAACCGCCGCAATGGTGAAGACGACGATACCGAGCGCGACGTCGCTCAAAGAATGAACCGGCTGAGATCTTCGTCTTGCGAGAGTTTGCCGAGGCTCTCGTTGACATAGGCAGCATCGATGGAGAGGGTGGTTCCCGAGCGTTCGCTGGCCTCGTACGAGAGATTCTCCAGCAGTCGCTCCATCACCGTATGCAGTCTTCGAGCACCGATGTTCTCGGTGCGTTCGTTGACGTGAAACGCAATCTCGGCGAGTCGGCGCACGCCCTCCGCCGTGAACTCGATCTTGACACCCTCGGTACGCAACAGGGCCGAATACTGCGCCGTCAGCGAAGCATCGGGCTCGGTGAGAATGCGTACGAAATCTTCGACCTTCAGCGGCTCGAGTTCGACGCGAATCGGGAAACGACCCTGCAGCTCGGGGATGAGATCGGAGGGTTTGGAAACATGAAAAGCCCCCGAGGCGATGAACAGCACGTGATCGGTCTTGATCGGGCCGTACTTGGTGTTGACCGTGCAGCCCTCGACGAGAGGCAGCAGGTCGCGCTGCACACCCTCGCGCGAGACGTCGGCACCATGGGTGTCTTGGCGCCGACAGATCTTGTCGACCTCGTCCAGAAAAACGATGCCATTCTGCTCGGCGTTGCGGACTGCGCTGGCACGCAGCTCGTCTTCGTTGAGCATCTTTGCGGCTTCCTCGTCGATCAGCATCCGCGCAGCATCGCGTACCTTCATTTTCTTGGCGCGGGTTTTCCCGGCACCGAGGTTCTGGAACATGGTCTGCAGCTGTTGTTGCATCTCTTCCATGCCGGGTGGCGCCATGATCTCGAGCCCGCTGCCCATGCCGCGCAATTCGATCTCGATCTCGCGCTCGTCGAGAGCACCTTCGCGCAGCATCTTGCGAAATTTCTGACGGGTGTCCGCGTCGCGGGGTTGTACGGGCTCGTCGGTCGAGAACCCCATCAGCTTAGGCTTCGGCAGCAGCGCATCGAGGATGCGCTCTTCGGCGGCATCGGCGGCACGATCGCGGACGCGCGCCATTTCGGCCTCGCGGGTGATCTTCACGGAAACGTCGACCAATTCTTTGACGATCGAGTCGACGTCGCGACCGACGTAGCCGACCTCGGTGAACTTGGTAGCTTCGACTTTCACGAAGGGTGCGTTGGCGAGGCGCGCGAGTCTGCGGGCGATCTCGGTTTTTCCACAACCGGTCGGACCGATCATCAGAATGTTTTTCGGCGTGATCTCCGGACGCAGGCGTTCTTCGACCTGCATGCGCCGCCAACGGTTTCGCAGCGCGATGGCTACGGCGCGCTTGGCAGCACCCTGACCGACGATGTGTTTATCGAGTTCGCCGACGATCTGTCGCGGCTTCAGTGCGCCGTCACTCACGTATGCAGCTCCTCGATGACCAGACTCCGATTGGTGTAGATGCAGATGTCCGCGGCGATGTTGAGCGAGCGCTCGACGATTTCGCGTGCGCTCAGATCGGTGTTTTCGAGCAACGCGCGCGCAGCGGCTTGCGCATAGGCGCCACCCGAGCCGATTGCCACCAGATCGTGTTCCGGCTCGATGACGTCGCCGTTGCCCGAGATCACGAACAGCTTGTGGGGGTCGCCCACGAGCAGCAAAGCTTCGAGACGACGGAGGTAGCGATCAGAGCGCCAATCTTTGGCGAGTTCGATGGCTGCTCGCGTGAGATTGCCGAATTTGTCGAGTTTGCCCTCGAAGCGCTCGAACAAGGTGAAGGCATCGGCCGTGCCGCCGGCGAACCCGCCGAGGACCTTGCCTTGACCGAGCGGCCGCACCTTGCGGGCGTTGCCCTTCATCACGGTCGTGCCGAGCGTGACCTGACCATCACCGCCGATGGCGACGACGCCCTTGCGCCGCACGCCGAGGATCGTGGTGCCGTGCGGATTGAAACTTTCACTCATGTTTTCTTCCTTGCCCGCGGGTGGGCCCGATCGTAGATGCGGGCCAAATGCTGGAAATCAAGGTGGGTATACACCTGAGTGGTGGCGATGTCTGCGTGCCCGAGAAGTTCCTGCACACCGCGCAAGTCCTGACTGGACTCGAGCAGGTGCGAGGCAAACGAGTGGCGAAAGAGGTGAGGGTGCACGTGCACCGGCAGACCCTGCAGGCGTGCCCAGCGTGCGACGCGCGCTTGGATGGTGCGCTGGCCCACACGCCGTCCGTTGCGGCCGGTGAAGAGTGCGGTTTCGCCGATCGCAGCAGCGATCGTTCTTGCAGCGAGCCAGGCTTCCAAGGCTTCTATGGCCTTGCGACCGACGGGCAGGATACGAGTCTTGTTACCTTTGCCGGTCACCCGGACGGTGCGGTCGGCTAGATCGAGCGCGCCGAGATCGAGACCGATGAGTTCGGAGAGTCTGAGCCCCGACGAATAAAACAACTCCATGATGGCGCGATCACGAATGGCGAGAGCGTCGGTGCCCGGAATCTCGAGTAGCCGCGTCATCTGATCGACGTCGAGAGTATCCGGCAGACCTCGCCGGGATTTCGGCGCACGCACGTCGGCGGCTGGGTTGTGTTTGAGTACCCGCTCGCGTTGCAGATAGCGCAGAAAGGTACGCACCGCCGAGAGGCGACGCTGCACGCTGCGAGGTGAAAGTCCACCGGCGTGAGAGCGTGCCGCAAAAAGACGCAGATGCTGCGTATCCAGCGCTTCCCATCGCTCAATGCCGTTCGCGTCGCACCACGCGATGAGTGCGTCGATCTCGCGCAGATAATTGCTGCCGGTGTGCGCGGACAGCCGTCGTTCGGTACCGAGGTGGGTACCAAAGCGATCACGCCATCCTTGCGCGTCCGGCGTCACACTCGCGGTTCGACGCCGCAGCGGGCCAATGCTGCGCTGATCATCTCGCCGATGCGGGCCAGAAAGTCGGTGCTGACGCCAGGATTGAAACGGTGTGGATCAGTACTGCCGAGCAACAGCGCACCCCGCGATGCCCCGGCACCGATCGGCACCAGTGCCATGGACGCTACAGCGACGCCCTCGTCGCCGAACAGCGCAGTGCGCTGCGACTCGGCGAAATGACCACAACGAGGTCTGCCCGAAGAAAGCAAAGATTCGACGATGTTCAGCTCCGCTCCCGACGGCAGAATCTTGCAGGGCGTGACCTCGAAGTCTTCGCGCATCGAGGCGTCGACCTGCGCACGGACTTCTTCGGTGGTACGCGCATGCAGCAAACGCAGCGTCAACTTGTGGATGCGCTCGGCAAGCAGATCGTTGCTGCGGGCAACCCGCACGAGCTCGGCGAGCCGCTCACGACTCACCGCCTGTCGCTCGCGCAGGGCCTTCACCTGACGCTCGACCAATGACACCGTACCGTTGCCACCATGTGGCACGTGCAGTTGTTCGAGCAGCTGCGGATGCTGATCGAAAAAATCCGGATGCTGCTCCAGAAAACGTACTACATCATCGCTGCTGACCATTGGTCGTTGCCCCCGGTGCCCGTTTCAGGCGAATTGCGACAGATCGACTTCGCCGCGGAACGCGACCGTTGCCGGACCCGTCATCCAAAGATTGCTGCCTTCGCCCTGCCAGCGCAGTTGCAGAGCACCCCCAGGCAGTGAGATCTCGGCCTCGGCGGCCAAAAGGCCCTGCCGTCGCGCGCTCGCCATGGCGGCACAGGCTCCGGTGCCACAAGCTTTGGTTTCGCCGACACCGCGCTCGAAAACCCGCAGTCTGGCATGCGCCGGATCGATCACTTGCAGAAAGCCGACATTCGTTCGCTGCGGAAATCTTTGATGGGACTCCAGCCGTGCACCGAGCGTGCCGACCGGAGCTTCCTCCACCGACGGAACCCGCAGCACGATGTGCGGATTACCCATCGAGACTTCGGTGAACAGGACCTCTTCGCCGTCGACTTGCAGCATCGATTCACCGGTGCTCGCGAAGCGCGGCACGCCCATGTTCACGGCGACCATGCCCGCCGCGACGAAGGCAGCCTCGACGCGGCCGCCGGAGCTGTCGAGTTTCAGCAGGGGTGCCGTCGCCCGACCTTGCATGCGCAGCCATTCGGCAACGCAGCGTACGCCGTTGCCGCATTGTTCGACTTCACCGCCATCGGCGTTGAAGATGCGGTAGTACGCAGTGGCATCGGCTTGGCGCGGCGGCAGGATGACCAGCGCCTGATCGAAGCCGATACCGGTGCGGCGATCGGCGAGTGCCCGCCAGAGTTTCGCCGTCGGCAGGGCATCGGTGTCGTTGGCGGCAACGACCACGAAGTCGTTGCCCAATCCGTGCATCTTGGTGAAGTGCAAATTTGCCATCAGCAAATTGGCCATCGGTCAGGGCATGGCCGCGCGATCGCGGAACACACAGCGATCCATCACGGTGAAGAGTCCGGCATTGCGGGCACGCCGCGCCGCGTGCTCGTCGATCACGCCGTCCTGCAACCATAGCGCCGGCATGCGCAGGCGAATGCAGTCATCGACGATTGCTGCGACATGCTCTGGGCGCCGAAACACGTTGACGAGATCGACGCTTTCGCCGGGGCCCAACACCTCAGCCAGCCGATCGAGAGCGGGTACGCAGCGTTCGCCGAGTATTTCTTTTGCCGACGGCGTGACCGGAATCACGCGATAGCCGTAGCGCTGCAGCGAGCGCGCAACACCGTGGCTCGGTCGCGAGCGGTCCGCACTCAGCCCCACCATGGCGATCGTCCGCACGCCCTGCAGCAGAGCAAATATTTCGGGCAAGGGTGGGTTCTGGAACGCGGCGTTTTCGAACAATTCTTGTTTGAGGCGAAACACCGCAGAGATGTCTTCGTCGCCATGTCCGCGACGGATGAGTTCTGCGTATTCGCGCAACATGTCTTCGACCACCGGCAACGACACGCCGCTCGCTGCCGCCATGTCGTGGCAGATTCGCAGGTCTTTCTCGTGCAGACGCACGCGGAATCCTGCTGGAAAGCTGCCGCGGATCATGTTCGGTGCGCGATTCACGAAATACCACGAACTGCCCGCGCCCTGACCGAGTGTTTCGACCACACGTTCGAGGGGTAAATGTTGCGCGCGGGCAAACGCCATGGCTTCGCCGACCGCGCGGATGATGCCGGCACACATGATCTGGTTGGTCGCCTTCGTCGCTTGGCCTGCGCCCTGTGCGCCGAACAGCCGTACCGTCTTGCCCATGGCTTCGAGCACCGGACGAGCGCGCTCGAAAACGCTGTCGTCACCGCCGCACATGATCGCCAAGGTTCCTTTTTGGGCGCCCTCGACACCGCCACTTACCGGGCAATCCAAGAAGGCCGCGCCGCGTGTCGCCAGCAGCGCCCCGGCGCGACGTGCGGTATCGGCGCTGACGGTGGAGCAGTCGATGACGATCGTGTCGGGACGCACGGCTGGGGCGATGGCGCTGACCACCTCGAGGACGTCGGCATCCGCCGAGACGCAGAGCACGAGTACATCGCAGAGCGTAGCGAGATCGGCGGGATGGGTCGCGTTCTGACAACCGAGTTCGCTTGCCAGTACGCTGGATTTCTCGGCGCTGCGGTTCCATACCCCGACCAGCAAGCCCGCCTTGTGAAGATTGCGCGCCATGGGAGCGCCCATCGCACCGAGACCGAGAAAACCTGTCCGCATGCGCGCATCTTATCAGGAGCACTTCACCCCAATGAAAAAGGGCGACCACCTTGCGATGGTCGCCCCGGAGGTCTTACGGCACTGGGGACTAAAGCGCCGTAAGGGAATCGAAGGCGATCAGTTGTAGTAAGCCCGCTCGTTGTGCTCGTTGGTATCGAGGCCTTCACGCTCCGCCTCTTCGGCAACGCGCAGACCGACCATGAGATCAGCGATCTTGAAGGCGATGAACGCGGTCACGGCCGACCAGACGATCGTCACGCCGACGGCCTTGGCCTGAATGAGTACCTGCGTCGCGATCGGGTTGGTGCCGACCGAGGCCGTGACCCAGTCGGTGACGAGGCCCGGACCGCCGAGCGAGTGACTGTTGAATACTCCGGTGAGCAGAGCGCCGAGGATGCCGCCGATGCCATGCACGCCGAACACGTCGAGCGAGTCGTCTGCCTTGAGCAATTTTTTGAGACCGGTCACACCCCACAGACAGACGAGACCTGCGGCGAGGCCGATGATCAGCGCACCCATCATGCCGACGTTGCCGGCGGCCGGGGTGATCGCGACCAGCCCCGCGACTGCACCTGAAGCGGCGCCGAGCATGGATGGATGACCTTTGAGCACCCACTCGGCAATCGACCAGGCAACCACTGCGCCGGCGGTGGCGAGCAAAGTATTGAGGAAAGCGAGTGCAGCAAAGTTGCCGGCTTCGAGGGCGGAGCCTGCGTTGAAGCCGAACCAGCCTACCCACAGCAGCGAGGCGCCGACCATGGTGTGCACGAGATTGTGTGGCGGCATCGGCTCACGACCATAGCCCACGCGCTTGCCGACCATGTACGCGCCCACCAAGCCCGCAACACCCGCGTTGATGTGTACGACCGTGCCGCCGGCAAAATCGAGCGCGCCCCACTGCCAAAGCAGACCCGCCTTGGCAGTCATGGCATCGGCGACGCCAGCGTCGGTGTACGCGTCAGGTCCCATCCAGAACCAGACCATGTGCGCGATCGGCAGATAACAAATGGTGAACCAGATCACCATGAAAATCAGTACGGCCGAGAACTTCATGCGCTCGGCGAAGGCGCCGACGATGAGCGCGCAAGTGATGCCCGCGAACGTCGCCTGGAAGGCGACGAAAACGATCTCGGGAATGTAGACGCCTTTGCTGAAGGTGGCGGCGTAAGCGAAGGTGCCTGCGACCGGGTCCCATACGCCATTGAGAAATAGTCGCGCGTTGCCGCCGATGAATGCGCTGCCCTCGGTGAAAGCCAGCGAGTAGCCATAGATGCACCACAGCACGATGATCAAAGAAAAGCCAACCATCACTTGCATCAGCACCGAAAGAATGTTCTTCGAGCGGACGAGACCGCCATAGAAGAGTGCGAGTCCGGGGACTGTCATCAACACCACGAGCAGCGTCGACACCATCATCCAGGCTGTATCGCCCTTGTCGGGAACCGGCGCATCCTGCGCCAGTGCGAGCACCGGAGCGAATGCTCCGAAGGCGACTGCCGCCACGGCGGCAAGTTTGCGTCGCAGACCCTGCGCGGCCGCTAAGCCGCCTGCTGCTTCGATGAACCCGTTCAAAGTTTTCATGAGAGTCTCCCTGCTCGCCGTGAATTCAAGTTGCCGCCACGCCTGTTTCGCCGGTGCGAATGCGAATGGCTTGTTCGATCTCTGCCACGAAAATCCTGCCGTCCCCCACCTTGCCGGTCCGCGCGACGTTGGCGATCGCTTCGATCACCGGCTCGACGACGCCATCTTCGACCGCAATCTGCACCTGCACCCGCGGCACGAAGTCGATGCTGTATGCCGCGCCGCGATACACCTCGGCGTGGCCATGCGCAGCGCCGTATCCCTGCACCTCGCTGACGGTCATGCCTTGAACCCCAAGACGGGCGACGGCCATCTCTAAGTCGTCCAGCTTGAAGGGCCGGATGATCGCGGTGATCAATTTCAATGCCACGTTTCGCCCTCACGGCCGACGTATCCGGTCGATCCGGCGCTTAATGCCACTCGGCGCCTTGCCTGCCGCCGCGGTATCCTTCGCAGCGTCCGGCTCGCGTCCGAGGTTTTGCAGATTCCATGCCATCCTCCGCGCACCCCAAACCGGGCAGTTAAGGCGGTTTTTCGCGGGATTCCCTCGGGTTGACGCACCGTTTTGGCGCTTCCGACCCGGCGCCCTGCGTCAATAAAGGGCAAGGCCCGCGGACAGCAAAGAGGTAACACCATGGATTTTCGCGTCGACGATCTCGCTCGCCGGTTGTTCGAGAGCATGCCCCCCACCGTGCGCAATATGCGCCACGATCTGGAGGCGAACTTCCGCGCCGTCCTGCAGGCCAACCTCGCACGCCTCGAACTGCTCGCCCGCGACGAATTCACGGCGCAGACCAAAGTTCTCGAGCGAACGCGCGCTCGACTCGAGCTCGTCGAACAACGCCTCGCCGAACTCGAGGCCAAGCTCGACATCCCTCGCAGCAACTGACGCGCCGCTGTCATGTCGGTCGCGCGCATCCTCTGTCGCGCGCAAGTCGGTCTTGCGGCCCCCCGGGTCGATGTCGAAGTCCACCTCGGCGCGGGTTTGCCCTGTTTCAATATCGTCGGCTTGCCCGCCACCGAGGTCAAAGAAAGCAAGGAGCGTGTGCGCGCGGCCTTGGTCAACTCGGGTTTCGAGTTTCCTGCAGGACGCATCACGGTCAATTTGGCACCTGCCGATCTACCCAAAGACGGCGGGCGGTTCGATCTCGCCATCGCCGTCGGTATTCTGGTCGCGAGCGGCCAGCTCGCTTCGCGGCACGATCTGACGGTACTCGAGTTATTAGGCGAACTGGGTCTCGCCGGTAACCTGCGTTCGGTACAGGGTGCGTTGCCTGCCGCCGCCGCGGCCTCTGCGCAGGGACATCGACTCTTGCTGCCTGCCGAGAACGCAGCCGATCTGCGTTGGTATCCCGGTCTCGCCGCCGTCGTCGTCGCCGATTTGCTCGAGGTCTGCGCCTGGCTCGAAGGACGCGAAGCCGTGTCCGCCGGTCACCGCATCGCATCCGAGATCGCGGCGAATCCGACTGCGGGCAGGTTGCAGGGGTTGCAGCTCACCGATGTTTGTGGTCAGGCCCTCGGCAAACGTGCGCTCGAAGTGGCGGCAGCCGGCGGACACAGCCTGCTGCTCATCGGTCCACCGGGTTGCGGCAAGAGCATGCTCGCTGAGCGCTTGCCCGGCCTCTTGCCGCCGCTCTCCGAGACCGAGGCCCTTGAGGTGGCCATGATTTCTTCGCTGGCGAGCAACGTCTCACCTCGCTCGCTCGAGCGGCCTTTTCGAAGCCCTCACCACACGGCCTCGGCGAACGCCATCATCGGCGGGGGCTCGAATGCGGGTCCGGGCGAGGTCACGCTCGCACATCGCGGCGTGCTGTTTCTCGACGAGTTACCCGAGTTCGACCGACGCGTGCTCGAAGCGCTGCGCGAGCCGCTCGAGACGGGGCGCGTCGCCGTGTCGCGAGTCGGCGCGCAGACCGAATATCCCGCCGGGTTCCAGTTGATCGCCGCCATGAATCCGTGTCCTTGTGGCTATCTCGGTTCACGCGAAATGAGTTGTCGCTGCGGAGGGGCATCGCGTGAGCGTTATCGCTCGCGACTGTCCGGGCCTTTGCTCGATCGATTGGACCTGCGGGTCGAACTCGACTCGGTGAGTAACGCCGATCTCGCAGAACACCGCCGCGCAAGACAAGCGAATGCAACCGTTGCAGAGCAAAGTTTGCGGCAGCGGATCGCGAGTGCGCGACGGCGGCAACTACAACGACAGGCTTGTCTCAACGCCGCTCTGTCGGGTCCGGCGTTGGCCACTCACGCGCGGCTGTCTGCCGCGGCCAACGCGGTTTTGCTGGACGCCAGAAGTCGGCAAGGCACCAGCCTGCGTGCCCACGATCGCGTGATTCGAGTCGCGCAGACGATGGCGGACTTGCGCGACGCCGCTAACGCCGTAATCGAAGAACAGGATGTAGTCGACGCCTTGTCGATGCGTCGAGCGCTCGGCTGATGCGGCCCTATTGGGCCTTGGCCACCATGTAATCGACGGCGGCTTTGACGAGATCGTCCGAGAGGTCGACTCGCCCACCCTTGGCGGGCATAACGCCCTGTTTGCCGTTGTAGCCTTCGATGGCGTGCTTGTAGAGGGTGTCTTTGCCTTGCGCGATGCGCGGCGCCCACGCAGCGCGATCACTCGATTTCGGTGCACCGCCGATGCCATTAAGGTGGCAGGCGCCGCACACTTGTTCGTACACACCGGGGCCGTCGGTGGGAATCGCGAGCTCGGCGACCACGGCGCCCGCGGCGGGGACGATGGCGAGTGCCGAGTTGTCACGTCCGGCTACTGCAACACGGCCGGTGGTGAGATTGCTTTCGACTTCGGCGAGGTACTTCGGGTCGGTCAGCACGTGCGCCGACTGGGTGTTCTTGCCTACGACCCGGGCCAGGGCGAACAGCAGGATGGCGATGAGGATGAGGATGCCGAGTACGAGGCTGAAGATGTTGAAAAACTGGGAGTCCTGCTTGCTCACGTCGATGTTCCGGGGCGCGGTTAAAAATGACGCGCAAGTATATCCGCTACCGGGGGGGTGACGCACCCTTCGGACGGCTCTCGAGGCGCAGCGTGACTCCCTTCAGGTTCGCACCGCGGGCACTGATCTTGCCGAAGTGAATACGGCCATCGAGCGGCAGGTCCTTGAGCAGCCTACCGGGAAAGGCGAGAGGCACCTCGGGGTCGTAGTCCGACTCGCGGTCGAAGGCCGCCACGTATTTTTCGAGGTCGACGCGATCGATGTCCAGCCTGACGCGCAAGGGGTCATCGAGTATCAGGTCGCCGCGGATGCGCGTCTCGTCGATCTTCGAAGCGAGATCAGCGAGATGCAGCAGCTTGCCGTCAAATCGTGCCTGCATGGTGAGCTCGTGCAACTGTAGTGCGTCAGCCGTGCTGCGAAAGGACGGCTCGACGCCCACCACGCGCAGCAGTTGATCGAGCGCGATCGGATCGAGGCTGACGGCAGCCGCGAGGGTCGGTGGACGAAAGGCGAGCGTGTCGATTTTCGCGCGCAGCGCATCGAAACCGAGCTCGATAACCGCCACGTCGATCGACGAGTCGGCTTCTTCGGGAACACGCGCATCCAGACCGCGCGCTTGAATCTCGAGTGACCCTGACGAGAGGATCGGTGTCGATGGGCTGTTTTCTTTGGGTCGAAGTTGCGACGCCGATGCTGCCGGCAAAGTGATTTTCGCCTTGCTCGTCAGCGATAGCGCGCCCACCTGCCAATGCGGGCCTTCGGTCGCACCGGCGCCACGCGAAATTTTTTCGATGCTGAGGCTCAAGGCATCGAGAGCGATCAGCGGCTCGGTCGACCGTGTTTCATCGGTGTAGCGGAGACTCGCGTCGCGAAGTTCGATGACGGGCATGGAGAGCGCTGCTTCGGGCGGACCGCTTGACTCGACGGGACCGATGTCGCTGAAGTTGTCGCGACCGTCGCGATCGCGGCGCAGATCCGCCACCAAGCCCGTGACGGTGATGCGATCGAGCAGCGGCGCCCGTTCGTAGAGCGTGCTGTAGTGCGCACGCAGGCGAATTTGTCGCCACGACAACAAAGGCGGCCCGGTGAAATCCGGCGGATTGCCGAAGGTTCCCGGACCGACGACAACCGTCACCCACGGGAAATCTTCGATCTCGATTTCGCCCTGCAAGGTGATGTCACGACCGGTGAACTGATACAGCGCGAAACTGATTTCTTTGCGGATCGGAGCGGAGTTGACGATGCGATTGCGCAGCAGGATACCGACGACGACAAGTAGCAGCAGCACGCTCAGCAGCAGACCCGGCAGGCCGAGCAGCAGCACCAGCGTGCGCCGCCAGCGTACAGGCCCGCGTCCCGCAGTGTCGTCCATTGCTACCCGGATTGCGTCGCTCGTTCAGCGTCGCTTCCAGTTGCCATCGTTATCCTGGAAGTACCAGCCCGGTTTGGCGCCGCGCTCTACCCATCGCTCGGCAAAAATGCGGCGGATGTCGGCCTCCCACTCGGGGCGCTCGTTTTCCCGCGCGATGGCTTCGTAAAGCGCGTCGCGGTCGGCGTTGTCTTCGGCGACGAGTCGTTTGACCAGTGCGCGATCAGGCAGCGCCGCGGCGCTGATGTCGCGTACGTCGATGAGTCCCTTGGCGGTCAGGCCGATGACACCTGCGTCGAAGAAACGCTCGAGCTGACTGAAGCGTCCTTGCATGGATTGGGTGATGGCACGAATCTCTGCGGACGACACGTCCATGTTCGCCTGCTGCTGTGCGTGTGCGACCGGTATCAAGGTGTCGAGAATGCGCCCGGCGAGACCCTGCAGGAGGGGAATTTTTTCTTTGAGGAGTGCACTAGCGGCGGGCGCCGGTCGCCCCGATGTGCTGCCGGAGGATTCGCTCGAGGGGCTCTGGCGCGAACTGCCGCCGCCCTTGATGACCGAGTCGATGATTTGATCGGCGGCTTTTTCGGCGGCGCCGGCCGGGAAATAGACGTTGATGGTGACGCAAGCCGAGAGCAGCAACGTGACGATGGATACCTTGAGCGTGAGCAAGCTCTTCATGGGTTCACCTCTACGCGAATTCAATCAACCGTGAATTCAATCAACCGTGAATGTTCCGCCGGTCTGGATTTGCCAGGCGATCTGGTCCACCAACTCGGACCACTGTATGCGTCCCGAGTTGCCGATGATGTCTACTCGCGGCAACCCAGCACCCTCCAGCAGGTAATATCGGTTGCCGGCAATCGGTGAGCCGGAGAGCTGGCAGACATCATCTTCGAGCACGCAGCGAATTGCGAGCTGTTTGTACCGATAGCGCGAGAAAAAGCGCAATAGCCCACCCTGCATGGCAGCGGCGACACCGGTGCCTGCCGTGCCACCGACGTTGGCGATATTGTTGATCGCATCGACACTGATGAGTTTGCGGCTGCGATCGGTCGCCGGAGTCCGCAGCCACGCATCGAAAGCGACGGGCGCCCACGCGAAAAGCTCGAGCCGGTCGAGACGACCTTCGATTCGCCCGGTGATGGCGCCGAACTCGAGTGTCGAGGTGATGGTTTCGAGATCGAGATTTTCGAGGGCGAGATCCGCCGTGAGTCGCGGCCAGCGACCGAGTGGGTCGCTCAGTTTGATGTTGCTGCCACGGACGATTCCGTCAAAGATTTCTGCTTCGAGATCGCCGCCGAAGCTCAGCGTATCGTCCTTGTACTCGACCGCCGGAATGCGCCCGGTCACGAAGCCGCCGAGCGCCGGCCAGCCGAAGGCCTTGCTGATTTCGGCGAGACTGATCGGTTCGATCTCGCCAGTAAACTGCACTTGCATGGAGGGCAGGCCGGCATCGCGAATGCGCAGTTCCTGCACGTTGATCGCACCGTCGAACACCGGCAGCCGGACCGGCTCGAGCAAAGAACCGGAACGGCCGCGCAGTACGAGACGCATCGAGGAGCTCGCGCCGCGGACGTCGTAGGTCCCTGCCGAATCCCAGCTGATCACCGAGGGTTCGAGCGGTTCCTCGTCGTCAGGCACCCAGCTCACGCGACCGCGCAGGTCCTCTATGAAAAAAAGCCCTTTGGTGTCGCGCAGGTAAAGATCGTCGAGTTGCAGATTGCCCGAGATCGGCCGGTTGTCGCGGATCTCAAGCGTTCCGGCGATGCTGCCCGAGGACTCGAGGGAGTCGAGCGCGCCGCCGGCAAGAGCCGTTTGCAGGTAACTCGTGTAGACAGCCGGAAAGCGCAGTTCCTGCAGAACCAATTTTGCCGAATCGATTTTCAGGCCGTCGAGGTCGACTGGTGCGTCGAGGAAGTTCTTCGGCTGTGAAACCTGCGCGCTCGCGCTGGCTTGCAGCAGGCCTTGTTGTTGCAAATCGAGCGAGGAGATCTCCAGTCGATTTCCTTCGACGAAGCCTGCGAAATCGATGCGCGTCGGGTACGAGGCGAGTTTGAGGTAAAAATTGTCGAACAGGGCCTCGCCGCGAGTGCTCGCGAGCCGGCCCGTGAAACCGAAGCCGCCTCCAGCCGTCGCCTGCAATTCGAATTCACTGTCGAGATCGACGTTCTCGGCAGCGATGCTGCCTTCCGCGTTCGAGAACGCGAGATTCTTGCCACGAAAGCCCAGCGTTGCCACCGTCGGCAGGCGCGCATCGGTACGCCCGGCGAGCTGCAGCGAGGCGTCCAGTGAGCCCTGCACCGAGAAATCTTTGGGCACGTTCACCCAATCACGACCGAGCCGCAGCAGCGCATCACCTGCAACGTTGGCGGCGTCCAGACCGAAGGCCCAATGACGTCCGCCGAGCGTTGCACTCAAAGTGAAGGCACCGCCGGCGAGACGCAGGTGTTCACCTTTGAGGCGCAAGCCGCGCGCGCCTTCTTCTTGCAGGGCGAGGCTCATGGCGAGTGGACCGACGGGCGTCGAGCCGATACGCAGCGTGCCGCGGGGCATGGCGGTGCGCGAGTCGATGCGGATATCGAGCGTGGTATCGCCGAGCACGCCTGCCTCCGACTCCACGCGCTCGACGTTCACGACGATGCGATCGATGGCCGCCGAAGGTGGTGAGAGTACGGCAAGCCCTGCCCAAATCAGCGCGGCGTAGAGCATGACAGGCTCTGGGTACCGGGATGCCATGTCGCCCATTATAAGTAGGGGGCAGCGGCTCGATGACGTGCAGCTCGCGCGCGAGCTCGGTTACGAGATTCAGCGCATCGACATTGCAGGGCTCGACGAGCGCCAGACGCGTGCGATCGTTTGCCGCGAGGTCGTATCCGCGGTTTTACCGCTGGCTGAGGCCTCGCGCATCGGCTGAGGCGCCGACACCGAGACCAGTCGCCCCGCGGCGCGCATCGCTTCCCACTCCGACAAACGCGCGGAATGAAGGCTCGCAAGCGGCATGACGGTACGCAGCACCACCTCGCCGTAACGCGGAATGTCTCCCGCTACCATGCCGTATTCGAGCGCAAACCACGCGTTGCCATGGCGCCGCCAAGTCGGCCAGCGCTCAGCCGCCTTGGTCTCGTCGATCCCCACTTCGCCGATCAGCAGACGGACCACATCGACGAAGGTGGTGATCAGCGTGTGCCCCTCGAAGCGCAGACCCTGAATGAGTCGCTCGTAGAAGTGGGCCGTAGCGAGCAGCGGGAAGTCGTAGCTCTCGTCGAGCACTTCGTGATTCCGTTTGCGCAGTGCTTCGCCGCAGAGCTGATAGAGCCCATCGGCGTTCAATTCGCCACAGACCCACATGGCGAACTTCTTGTTGCGCTCGAGCAGCATGGCGCGACCGGGGCCGAGGGTCGAATAGAGGAGCTCGTGAACCATCCGCACCCGCGGCCCGAACTTGCGGGGACAGCGCTCGAGCCGATAGCTCAGGCGTCTGTCGCGGATCCGGCGCTCGAGATCACGCCGCAGGCCGCGCGCATGGCGGTCACTGATGGCGAGATCTGGCAGTTCGAGCATGGCCGTCTCCGTGCGGAGGTTACGAGTAGGGGGTGGGATGACCCCCTCAGCCTCCTTATCGGTCGGGCACAGCCAAGGTTGACGACATCGGCCTCGAAAAAGCGGACCGATGTCTCACTTTGCGATGTCCGGATTCAGCGCTTCTGGAGCGCCGCGAGCTCGGCCAGCACCATCTTGGAGTGTCCGTTCGGATCGACGTTGTCGAATCGCTTGGCGATTCGACCTTCGGGGTCGATGATGAAGGTGTCGCGGCGGGCGATGTTGAACAGTTTGAACTGTGGGTAGCTCGTCAGCGAACCATAGGCCTTGGTGGTCTCGGTACTCGCGTCCGAGAGCACCGGGAACGGCAGGCTGTGCTCTTTGGCGAAGGCCTCTTTCGAGTCGACCTTGTCGACGCTGACCCCGAGGATCACGGCGTTGGCGCGACGAAAGGCGAAGATTTCGTCGCGGAATTCGCAGGCCTGGGTGGTGCAGCCCGGGGTGTTGTCCTTCGGATAAAAGTAGAGCACGACCCACTTGCCGCGGTAGTCGGCGAGTGATCTCCAGGCGCCGGTTTGATCCTGCAAGCGGAATTCGGGGGCAGCCTTGCCAACCTCGGCGTTGGCGAGAGCGAAGGGGGCGGCGAGCGATAGCAGCAAAGCGAGCAGTTTTTTCATGACGGGTCCTCCGATGGGCGACCATCATGAACGCGTGGTACCGCGCGGTCAAAGTACTTGGGTGAACGGAGCGCTCTGCTCTTTTCAGGGACCGTAGCCCTCGTGGACAATGGCCCCGGGGGTTGTCGGAACAGGGTGCCGGAACTTGTCGGACAAGGTTCGGTCTCATCGCCACATCATGTGATTCGGTCATATCGTGTGACGGGTCTGTCAGCCTCGCCAGTTCCTCAGTAGCCACCCTTGAAGATCAGTGCTCACACGTCCACTTACGTCAGGCTTTTATCTCCGGCACCTCGGGATCCCGTTGCTACTCGGTGTGACAGCCCTGTTCGCGCTCGCCTGGTTCGACGCCGATCGCGCGATCGCCAATGCGCTCTTTTTCAGTACGAGTGACGGTCAATGGATCGGTCGCGACAGTTTCTGGATTAACGAAGTGCTGCACACCACGGGTCGCAATCTCATGCGGCTCATCGGCGTGCTCGCCATCGGCGCCTGGGCGGCGAGCTTTCGACTGCCGAGTTTGGGTCCGCATCGCCGCGTGCTCGGTTACTTTGCGCTGTGCATGGCCTTGGTACCGCTGACGGTGGGCGCGCTCAAAACGCTCACCAACGTCGATTGTCCCTGGGACATCATGGGTTTCGGCGGTACGCGGCCCTACCTCGACTGGTATCTATCGCGACCCGAATGGTTGCCGCACGCAGCCTGCTTTCCAGGGGCCCATTCGTCTTCGGCGTTCGCCTTGTTCGCACTTTATTTTCTTTGGCGGGTATCGCATCCGCAGCGTGCGCGGATGGCTTTGGTCGGCGCGTTGGTGGTCGGCGCGTTATTTTCACTTGCCCAGCAGTCACGCGGAGCGCATTTTTTGTCGCATGACCTGGCTTCGGCGCTGATCGCCTGGCTGATTTGTCTGGGTTTGTATCTGTGGGTGTTCGAGCATGAAAAAACGCCGGAGGCAGCGCATGGTTGATCCGTGCGCGCGATCGTTGCGGCGCGCGCTGCGCACCGCGCTGCTTGCGGCTGCGTTGTTGGTAGTGGCGCTGCCGCCGCCTGCCGTCGCCTCCGGCTTTCGATCTCTTTTGACCGCTCGCAACGATGCGCTCGAGCAGAATCGTCCGCCCGACGTTCCGGATGACGCGACGCTCGAGTCGGCAGGCGCCAAAATCGGCAAGGTCACCGTACGCGCCCTCGACGTTTTCGACACCGCCCGATCGGACGAGGACAACTGGTTGTTCCGTACCGCCAACCGCCTGCACATCAATACGCGCGAATCGACTCTCGTCGATCGATTGTTGTTCAAGGAGGGCGACGTCTATCAGGGTCGGCTGCTCGAGGAGAGCGAACGACTGCTGCGCGACACTCGCTATCTCTACGACGCTGCGGTGCGCCCCGTGCGCTACGCCGACGGCGTCGTCGACGTCGAAGTGGTCACGCGCGACGTCTGGACGCTTAATCCGGGCGTCTCGTTCGGACGCAAGGGTGGCAAAAGCACTTCTGGGATCGAGATCGAGGAGTTGAACCTGCTCGGGCGCGGCTCGCAGATCAATGTCAAGCAATCGAACGAAGTCGATCGTGACATCACTTCGGCACGGTTCGTCGATCGGCAACTCGGCAGTACCTGGTGGGCGCTCGAGGCCGAATACTCTGACTTCAGCGACGGCGGCGCCAAGCGCTTTTCTTTGGAGCAGCCCTTTTACGCTCTAGACACTCATCGTGCCGGCGGCGTGTCATTCTTCGACACCAACCGCATCGATTCCCGCTACGACCTCGGCGAGCAGGTCGCCGAATACGGCGTCGAGCAACGGTTGCAGAACGCCTGGTTCGGTTTTTCGCGAGGGCTTCAGGGCAACGTCGTGACGCGTTGGACGGTAGGCGTCACCAGCGACGAATGGCGCTTTTCCAAGGTCCCGGGCAGTAAATTCAAGAGCGCGTTGCCCCCCGATCGAAAACTCGTTTATCCCTGGGCCGCAGTCGAGTGGGTGGAAAACGATTTTCGTGCCGTGCGTAATCGCGATCAGATCGAGCGTACCGAAGATTTTCAGTATGGTCTCAACGCTGCACTGAGTATCGGCTATGCGACCAAGGGTCTGGGAGCCGATCGCGATGCGCTGGTGTTCAACTCGCGCGCCAGCAAGGGCTTCGAATTGAGCGGCAAGCGTAGCGTGCTGCTCGCGGCCTCGCTCAATGGACGATACGAAGAGGGCAATTTTGCCGACACTTTGTTGAGCGCCTCGGCGCGGTACTACCATCGCCAGTCCGCACGCCGGCTTTTCTTTGCCGGACTCGCGGTCGATGCCGGTGAAAAACTGGACGTCGATCGTGAACTGATGCTGGGTGGCGACACCGGCCTGCGTGGCTACCCGCTGCGTTATCAGGGCGGTCAGGGCCGGTGGTTGCTGACGCTGGAGCAGCGGGCCTTCACGGACTGGTATCCATTCCGGCTCGTGCACGTCGGTGCCGCGGCGTTCGTCGACGTCGGCGGTACCTGGGGGCGTGACCCTTACGCGAGCAAGACGCACGAAATACTCGGCGACGTCGGCGTAGGTCTCAGGCTTGGCAACAGCCGCTCCGCGCTCGGCAACGTGTTGCACATCGATCTGGCCTTTCCCGTGAACGGCGATAAATCATTGAAGAGCATGCAGGTCATCGTCGAGACCAAGCGCAGCTTCTAGTCAGCAACCCAAACCATCCGCCGTGTCATCGTTCACCAAGTTCAAGTTGCCGCGACCGCAGTTCCATTCCACGACGCTGACGGCGTGGGCGGCGCTCTGGTGTTTGATCGCTCTCAATTTGCCGTTCTGGGCTCGCGTACTCGAGATTCGCCCGGCGGCCTCGATGGGCGATGTCATGTATCTCGTCTCGTTCGGTTTGCTGGCATTTTTGGTGATCAACGTTTTTTTGTTGCCACTGACTTTGTTGCGACCGCTGACCCGCCCGTTGCTGGCGGTCGCTCTGTTGCTAGCGGGGCTCGCGTCCTATTTCGTCTATGCCTACGGTGTGCGTATCGACAAGGTCATGATCCGCAACGTCTTCGAAACCGACGGAGTCGAAGCCGGCGAACTCTTCAACCTCAATCTTGTGGTTTACGTAGGGTTACTCGGCGTGTTGCCGGCTTTGCTGGTGATGCGTGTCGGCCTCATCGTCAGCAGTTGGCGACGCGAACTCGCCCATCGTGGAGCAGCCTTGGGACTGACGGTGCTTGGAATCGGCGCGATCGCTGCATTTTTTTACCAGGACCACGCCTCGACCTTGCGCAATAACCGCGAGCTTCGACACCTTCTGGTACCGGTCAACTATTTGGCTGGGCTTGGCAGCTACGTGGGCGAGATCACCAAGCCCGAGCTCCCGTACGAGGCCATCGGTAGCGATGCCAAGCCCGGCGCCGTTTGGCAGCAGCCGGACGCCGTGCGTCCGCTGATCGTGGTGTTGGTGGTCGGTGAAACGGCGCGCGCCGCGAATTTCGGACTCAACGGCTACGCTCGACAGACGACCCCAGAACTTGCCCAGATTCCGCAGCTCGTCAATTTCACCAATGTCTCGTCGTGCGGTACCTCGACGGCGATCTCGGTGCCGTGCATGTTCTCCGATCTCGGCCGCGAAGGATTTTCCGCCGAAAAAGCGCGGGCCCGGGACAATCTCATCGACATCGTCTCCAAGGCGGGTTTCGACGTCGATTGGTTCGGCAACAACACGAACTGCAAAGGTGTTTGCCGCGCGGTGCCCGAGATTCGCGCAGTTCGCGAGGAGCATCCGCAGTTTTGCATCGGCGATTCTCCATGCATGGACGGCGCCATGTTCGGATCGTTCGAAAAAACCTTGGCGGCGCCCGCGGGTCGACGCTTCGTCGTACTGCACATGCTGGGCAGTCATGGTCCGGGCTATCACTTGCGCTATCCACGAGATTTCGAGCGCTTCACGCCCGTATGTCGGGAGACCGATTTCTCCAAGTGTCCGGTGAGCGACATCGTCAACGCCTACGACAATACGGTGCTCTACACCGATCATCTTTTGGCGAGCACGATACGCTCGCTGGCGGCGCTTGCCGATCGCGCCGACACGGCGTTGCTGTACGTCTCTGATCACGGTGAATCGCTCGGCGAGGGGGGCATTTTCTTGCATGCATTGCCCTACGCGATCGCCCCCGACCTGCAGACTCGCGTGCCGATGGTGTTTTGGGCATCCGAAGGGTTTCTCGATCGTATGGGTCTCGACGGTGGCTGCCTGCAGGCTGGACGTGGACAACCGCTCTCCCACGACAACGTCTTTCACTCCGTGCTAGGTTTGCTGCAGGTCGATACCGCGGCTCGCAAATCCGCGCTCGACCTGTTCGCAAGCTGTCGAAATACACGAATCAAAGCAGAGGGCGTGTCACCATGACCGAAGAGATCAAAACCACAGGCGTGCGCAGTCGCCGCGATTTCATTGCTGCGTCGGGAACGGTGGCAGCAGGGGCGCTGGCGATGTCGCCTGGCGCAGACGCGGCGACCTCCAAGCCCTCATCGCGCCCACGGATGTCGAACGATGCACTGCGCGCGCTGTTCAAAGATCCGGTCTGGAACCGTGAGACGACGGCGCGCATCGAGGGGGACACGGCACCCGGCAAGTACGTCAATGGTTACGTGACGGGTATGGTGCTCGGTGTGCGTGACGGCGAAGCGGTCCGTCCTTTGTTCGGTTTCGAGGTGTTTTCTTCGATCCGGGTGGTCAAGCAGCCGAACGACTCTTATCAGCGCATGTGTCGCGAACTGATTTTTTATCGCGATCTCAAAACCGGCGAAATGATGGACAGCTGGCTCAACCCGTACACCAACGAAGAAGTTCGGGTGGTCGACGTGGCCAACGATCCGTTCAACTATGTGATCTCCGAGTATTACCCGGACCCGCCGAGCTACGGCGGTCTCAATGCCGTCAAGCCGCCGCGCCGACCGTTCTTGCGCGACTGGGCTTTGCTCAACGACGACACCGTCATCATGCAGAGCGACATCCACCTCTACTACCGTAACGCACTCGATCCTGCGGTGTGGCAACGCGAGTCCTCGGGTCCGATGAACCGCGTGTCCGAGATGTTTCGCTATCAGATTCGTCGTGACGACCTCGAAAACCCCGAGCTGACCCATCTGCCGCATACCGGTGTGTGGAATCGAGTGACTCCGTGGTTGCCGTGGATGTTGATGGGTCCGGCTCCCGGCCACATCCTCTATGCGGGTTCGTTTACGACCGTGCCCAGCGTGAATGCCGTGCCGCCCGCCGTGGCGAAGCGGGTGCTGGAGCGTTTCCCGCAGTATCAGGTTGCTCCCGAGAAGTGGGTCGACCCCAGCCTCTCCAGTCTCGAAAATTACGCGCGTACGCAAAAACCGGCGCCGGTCAAAAAATGATCGGCGACCGTTGACCGACAAAAAAACTCAGTCAGCGCGTCGAGAAGCAGTAGTTGCTGCTCGCGTCGTAGCCGCTGGGGCACGAGCCGTCACGAGGGAGCGGCTGCGGCGGCGATGCGGCACCAGCAACATCCAGCGCATCCGTTGATCTCCCTTCGTCACGGTCACATCGGCATCGGCCCGCCTGCACAATAGACGATCGCAGGTAAGGTCGTCACCCACGCCCAGAAAAATCGGTTCAAGCCAAAGAACCGAAACACGAGTAGATGGAATGCGACTGCGATCGCACACCAGATCGAGGCGAGCTGCTGACTGATCAACACCAGTGGCGCGGTGCATTCCCATACCATGAACGCCCAGCTGCAGCCGATCGCCACCCGCGGGTTGCGATAAATGCTTCCTGCCCTCAGTGGGCCGTGAATTCCACCGTCAAGGAAATAGGTCAAGGCTTGCCCATCGCGCCAACGGCCAGCCAACAATTTGGAAGCTCCAGAGAGCAGGTACGACGTGAGCGATTGGACGCAGACGTACCACAGCGCCACCGTCCAGGCCGTTTCGGTACCGAGGAACGGCGCCGCGAGGTTTCCGATCATCAGCGATGTCAGGAATACCAGCGTCATGAAGTCGCTACCGCCATTGAATGCTCCGCGCCAACGAACGAGAAGGATGACGGTGCTCGTGAAGATCAATACCGAGGTGCCTGATGAACTGCCAAGAAAGAGACTCGAAATCAACAACAGTCTCAGCCAAAGATGGCCGCGCAGGACGCCATCTTCGAAAAGAACATCGAAAATCTTTTGCGTTACAGGATTTGCATGGGCCAGATCCTTGCGCTGCACCGACCATGTCCAAACGCCCTCCCGACCGGTTTGCGCTGACAGACTCAGGAACTCGATGGTCTGAATCAGTAGACTGATTGCGCCGATACACTCGAAGAGACGAACCGCCTCCGAGAGCGTGATCATTTCCACGGCATCACCGGCGAGATCAGCGTCGTGGTGGTCTGGTCATCCCCGGAGAGCGGTGCAACCAGCCGAATTTCGAACTGATACGCCGCGGGGTTCGCATCGCATCTCACGAGCAAATGCCGCACCAGGCGATTCGCCAGCTGGTACGAGACGAGTTCCTCGACTTTACTGCCGTCGGGAAGGGCGTAAATATCCGTACTCAGTTGATCGATCAAGGTTTGATGGAGCAACTCCAGGTTGTTTTCGGAATTGTGGAATAAGTTGAGCGGCGAAAATCTCGCTCGTGGCACGAAGATTTGCCAGTCGGACCATGGATTTCCGGCAACCTGAGACCTGAAAAAAAGCCGGGGCTGCTGACCTACATCGTGGTAGAACTGCCAGCTCGGCAGGAAGCTGCGCAGCAAGAACCACCACGGACCCGAGATCTGTCGCCCGCGGCGCAACAGGCCAGCCAATACGAACAAAAAATAAATGGCGAGAGCGAATGAGGTCATCGACATCTTGATCGATGCAGACTCTAGGGAACAATATAAGTCTTTGATTTAATGGCGCGCCCGGCGAGATTCGAACTCACGACCCCTGCCTTCGGAGGGCAAACCCCACCGATATTTTGACTTTGACAATATTTGTGTAGAGGTGGTTATACCCTATTTTTCTCGAATAAATTGATATTTTTGCTTTGACAGGGTCAGTTTAGATTTGCTACTAGTTGGTTGCTAATTGGTTGCTAGACCA
The DNA here is from genome assembly GCA_010031985.1 of Gammaproteobacteria bacterium. Classification (GTDB taxonomy): domain Bacteria; phylum Pseudomonadota; class Gammaproteobacteria; order Steroidobacterales; family Steroidobacteraceae; genus UBA964. The sequence continues at coordinate 2,360 of RGYP01000002.1, read as the reverse complement.
AAGTAGGTAGCCAACGTGACCAGTCGTAAAATCGCCCTGAAAGAGGTTCGCACTCTCAACCCCGGTGAGATTCTCTGGGATGGCTCTATTCCGGGCTTCGGGGTCCGTCGTCAGAAGAGTGACGGAATCTACTATTTCCTAAAGTATCGGACCGCTGATGGTCGCCAGCGATGGTTGACGATCGGGCGGCATGGCGCCCCATGGACGCCCGATCTAGCGAGACAAGAGGCTGTGAAGATTCTTGGAGAGGTCGTTACTGGGGACGACCCGTCGGCGTCACGCGCGGAATTAAGGCGCGGCCTTACGGTCTCAACTCTTTGCGATCAATACCTCGTCGAGGCAGAGTCTGGACGATTGTTAACGCGCCGTAAGATCGCTAAAAAAACATCCACGCTCGCGACAGACCGGGGTCGGATAGAGCGCCATATCAAGCCCCTGTTGGGCTCTCTGAAGGTTTCAGCGGTAAATAGAGCCGACGTTGAAAAGTTTATGCATGCCGTAGCAGCAGGGAAGACGGCTGGGAGGACAAAGACTGGTCGAAAGCGTGGACTTGCGATAGTAAAAGGGGGAAGAGGGACGGCGACTCGCACGGTCGGTCTTCTGGGGGCGATTTTCTCGCACGCGGTTAGAGCGGGCATGCGTTCCGATAATCCCGTTCACGGGGTAATGCGCTTCGCAGATGGTCGACGGGATCGACGGCTCGCAGATTCCGAGTATCAGCAAATTGACAAAGCCTTATGCGCCGCGCACGCGCAAGCGATCTGGCCATTCGCGATTGGCGCGATCCGATTCCTTTTGCTGACGGGATGGCGGTCTGGCGAGGTACTCGGGCTACGATGGTCCGAACTCGATCTCGACAGACGGACAGCGCGACTAACTGATACGAAAACAGGTCGGTCTATACGCCCGCTATCCACCCGCGCATGCGCTGTTCTGCGGTCCTTACCGAAACTGTCTACTTATGTGTTTCCCGCTAGTCGGGGTGAGGGCCGAATGACTGGATTTCCTAAAATATGGGCCCGCATCATGAAGATCAATTCCGTATCCGTAGAAATCACACCACATACCATCCGACATTCGTATGCGTCGCTTGCGTCTGACTTGGGTTACTCCGAGGCAACGATCGCGGTGCTTATCGGACATAAAGGCGCAAGCATTACATCGCGGTACATACATGCGGCTGACGCCGTTCTTATGCAAGCGACAGACGCGATTGCCGAACGGATCGACGCTTTGAGTAAAGGAGTGATTATCCACTTCAGAGAGCGGGTTGGAGTTTCTACATGACGATTAAAAAGCCGTCACTAGGCACTAACGAAAATGGTATCGATGAAGACGCCGCGGCTGCGCCTGATGACAATTCCTACCGTATTCTGAGACTAGTTATGCCGGGCTTATACAACCCCGTCCGCGATTCCTTGGGTATACCTCTAATGTTTTTAAAAGTTGTTGAGAGTGACGAGTTTTTAGAGACACCAGCGCAGGTCCAAGAGGAGGTTAGGCGGTATACGACGGGTAACCAAGATCAAGAAGTCCCTCGACTTACAAAAGATCAGAAAATAGACGAAGCACGTTTACAGGCGAGAGAGTTTGGCGAGGAGTTTCTACCCTCTATTTACCGTGCCATCGCCTTTTGGCTAGGTCAGAAAGAGGCAAAAAAATTGTTCGCCAAAGCCTCTGCGGCTCGGCGTGGTCGAGTAAAAGACCCGGCAAACTTCGAGAAAGATCGCGAAGTGATTCGTGCATTTGACCAGTCGATCGCGGTTGGACGGATAACTAGCAATATTCTTTCGACGTCAAGTCATCTAAATAGGCATTTGGTGTCCTCGCGACGATCATCTCTGTGATCTAAAAATAGCAGCCAAGCAATCCACCGGGATTGCAAAGAGATGAGGCTGCAAATGAATAAAACTATTTCCATCGAGGACGAGCGGCTGCTCACCCGAGTACAAGCGGCGGATGCGCTCACCCTCGCGGGCTTCCCGATCTCTCCTTCGACGCTCGCCACGCTGGCAACCCGCGGGAATGGGCCGCCGTTCAGGCGTTTTGGCATGCGGGTTTTGTACACGTGGCATTCGACCTTGGAGTGGGCGAGGGGCCGTCTTGGGCCGCCGATCATTAACACCTCTGATGGCCGTAAGCGTTTACGGCAAAATCATGAGTAGGCTGCGTCTGACCGGCTCCCGCTGCCTCTGTCGCGGCTGCGAAGAGTACTTCAATAGCGTTTATGCGTTTGACCGCCATCGGATATGGTCATTGCCCGCCGTCCAACGCTGCCTCACTCACGAGGAAATGGTTGGACAAGGGATGAGTCTCAACTCCTCAGGTTTCTGGATCACCCGACCCTACCGTAAACATCA
>RGYP01000001.1 GCA_010031985.1 Gammaproteobacteria bacterium | reverse complement strand
GGTGGCGAAAAGTCTGCGCGCCATGTCGACCACGGGGCTCGATGCGCTCGTGGTTTCCGGCGGCGTCAGTGCCAACCGCCGTTTGCGGGAAAGGCTCGACGCGGCAGCGGCTCGCGTCGGCGTGCGCGTGTACTATCCGCGCCTCGAGTTTTGTACCGACAATGCGGCGATGATTGCGGTGGCGGGCGAGGCGCGATTGAGCGCTGGCGAGCGGGATGGAGTGGGTATTCGCGCGCGAGCGCAGTGGCCACTCGACACCTTGCAACCGCCGGGAGCGCAGCGCGCGGCGGTTTAGGGAGCGGTGGTTAACCGCGAGCGTTTCAGTCAGGAGTTTCGAGCAGATGACGAGCAAAAAAGGCGACACGATCTTCCTGCGCGGGTTGGAGATCGAGTGCATCATCGGTTTCATCGATTGGGAGCGCCGCATCAAGCAGCGCGTGCAGATCGATCTCGAGCTGCCGGTTGATTGCGCACGCGCGGCGGTCAACGACGATGTCGTCGATACGCTCGATTACAAGAGCGTCGCCAAGCGCGTGATCGGTTTCGTCGAATCTTCCGAGTTCATGCTGGTCGAGACGATGGCGCATCGCATGGCGATGATGATACTCAAAGAATTCGGTATCGAGTGGGTGCGGCTCTCCGTGAACAAGCCGGGCGCGATCCGCGGATCGCGCGACGTCGGTGTCGCGATCGAGCGTACCCGCGCCGACCTTGCCGCCGCCTCGTGATCGTCACCTCGTGACTCGGGTATTTGTCGCCGCCGGCAGCAACGTCGATGCGGTGCGCAACCTGCGGCTGGCCGCACACGAGATGCAACGCGCTTTCGGCAAGGTCGATTTCTCGCCGGCCTACCGCAATGCCGCGGTCGGTTTCGAGGGCGAGGATTTCATCAACTACGTTGCAGGATTCGACACCACGCGCAGCGTGGATGAGGTCATCGACGAGCTGCAGCGAATCGAGGGTCTTTGCGGTCGCACCCGCGATGCACCCAAGTGGGCGCCGCGCAGCATGGATCTCGACATCCTGCTCTTCGGAGATCTCGTCATCGATCGTCCTGGTCTCGTACTGCCACGGCCCGATCTTCTGCGCAGGCCGTACATGTTGGGGCCGCTGGCCGACATCGCGAGCGCGATCGTGCATCCGACGGCGCGCGAGTCCATCGCCGTGTTGTGGGCACGGTTCGATCGCGCAGCGCATGTCATGACGCGGGTTGATCTTGGGCTCGCCGACGGCGAGACGGTGGGGGCGGGGTGAAGCGCAGTCGAACTGCGCGATTACCAGGCGACGCTGCGGCCGCCGTCGACCGGCATGATCTGCCCCGTGATGTAGGGTGCGTCGGCAGCAAAGAAAAGCGCAGTTCGCGCGATGTCGAGAGCAGAGCCGGTGCGCTTGAGAAGCGTGCGGCCCACGATTTTTTGTTGCAACGCGGCATCGGCGACACCGTCGTGGGGCCACATCACCGGCCCGGGCGCAATGGCGTTGACGCGTACTTGCGGACCAAGCTCGCGAGCGAGCGAACGGGTGAGCATGATGAGACCGGCTTTCGCGACCCCGTAAACCGGGTAGCGACGCAACGGACGCATGCCGTGAATGTCGACGATGTTCAAAATCAGCCCCGTCGACAGGCGCAGCGCGGGCGCTGCAGCTTGCGACAAAAAAAGCGGCGCCTTGAGGTTCGAGCCCAGAAGATCGTCCCAATGTTTTTCGGTGATCTCACCGACCGGCGTCGGGTAGAACGTCGAGGCATTGTTGACGAGAACGTCGAGACGCGAAAAACGCTGCTGCACGAAACTCACGAGCTCGCCGAGTCTCGCGGTCTCGAGAAGATTGGCGCGGACGCTGGCGGCGCTACCTGCGCGTTTCTGTTCGAGGCTGCGAACCAACGCCTCGGCTTCGCGAGCCGAATTTTGATAGTGCACCACGATATCGGCACCGGCGCCATGCAGCACGCGGGCGATCTCGGCGCCGACGCGACGCGCGCCACCGGTGATCAGCGCGACCTTGCCGGCAAGAGGCTGGTCCGGTCTGACGGGGGGCTGCAGGGAGGTGTCGAGGCTCATCGCGACCGCATTATGACCGAGACTCGCGAGATGACCCAGAATCCTGCGAACGCCGTGACGGCCGCAACACCGCTGCCCGTGGCGCCGATTCTCGGGGCGCCGATGCGATGAGTTTCACGACAGATCCATCGTCGTTGCCGCCGGCCGGTGCCGACGCGCTCGTGCACTCCCGACGGGTGGCCGAGCACATAGCCGAACGCATGACCGCTGCAGACGGATGGCTGTCGTTCGCCGAGTACATGCAGCTCGCGCTGTACGCACCGGGCCTGGGTTATTACAGCGCCGGCGCCCGCAAATTCGGCGCGGCGGGCGACTTCGTCACGGCGCCGATGATTTCGCCGCTCTTCGCGCGTTGCTGTGCGCGCCGTTTCATCGATTGGCTCGACTTGCAGAGCGCGCGAGAGATTCTGGAGTTCGGTCCCGGCACCGGCCAATTCGCGGCCGACGCGCTCGGCCTGTTGTCGGGCAGCGGTTCGCCGCTGCGGCGATATCGCCTGCTCGAGGTCAGCGCCGATCTGCGCGAGCGACAGCAGCAAACGCTCGCGAGCACGGCAAGTGGCGACGTCGAACTGGACTGGCTCGATTCGCTGCCCAATGATTTTGCGGGGGTGGTCTTCGCCAACGAAATCCTCGATGCACTACCGTGCGAGCGCTTCGTGGTGCGTGGCGGCGAACTTTGGCGGCTGGGTGTTGGGCTTGCTTCGGGCGCCGTCTCCGCAGCGCGGTTCGAGTGGCGCATGCGACCGGCGAACGGCGCCCGTGTCGACGACGACGACTTCCGGATGATCGCAGCGCGGCTGTTTCCAAACGAGGGCGTCAATGAAAAAAGATCCGTCGTTACAAACTTGCCCGAGGGCTATTGCGGCGAGTGGCATCCGTCGCTGACGGCGTGGTTTGCAGCGCTCGCTGCGGCGATGGACCGCGGTACCGTGCTGATCGTGGATTACGGTCTACCCCGTTCGCAGTTGCTGCATCCGCAGCGGATGACCGGCAGCTTGCGCTGTCACTATCGTCACCAAGCTCATGGTGATCCGTTCCTTCATCCCGGGCTCTGCGACATCACCGCCTGGGTCGATTTCACGGCGGTCGCCGAGGCCGCGATGCAGGCCGGTTTCCAGATTTCCGGGTTCACGACGCAGGCCGGGTTTCTGTTGGGCGCCGGGATCGATCGCGAATTGGCAGCGGCCACGACGGGGCTAGAACCCGCCGATCCGCGACACATCGCACTTGCGCGCGGTGCGCGCACGCTGCTCTTGCCGGGAGAAATGGGTGAGGCCGTGAAGTGCATGCTGCTCACGCGCGACGCGGCGTCCGGAACGCCGTCCGCTCCGTTGCTCGACTCGGCGTTCAGCCTGCAGGATCTTCGCGCGTCTCTTTGGGGGTGATCATTCTTTGGGAATGATCATTTTCAGCGCTGCGAGCCGCTTGCTGCGCAGTCGTTCGCCGATGGCAGCGCCGGTGAGACCGACGCGCTCGTCGGCAGTCAGCGAGACTGCGCGCGCAGTGGCAAAAGCCTGCTCCACTCGTGCGCGCTGCGGATAAGGCGCAGCGGCGAGTCCGAGTCGACCACGGGCGTCGCACTCGCAGGCTTCCAGGAATTCTTTGAATCGCTCGGGTCGTCGAAATGCATCGGTGTGTTCGAGCAGCTCGAGGAGCGTCGAGGTACGCAGTTCGAGACCGCGATGCACGTGGGTGTGAAAGCGGCTCGCGAGCAAGCCGAGTTCGCGGTGTTCCTGTGGAACCCGCAGGCGCGCGCACAGCGCTTCGATCGCCGGCAGACCGAGCGTTTCGTGAGCATGATGCCGCGGCCACTCCGTACGCGGGGTGAGCGCCTTGCCGAGATCGTGCACCAGCACGGCGAAGCGTACGGTTTGTGGCGCGCCGCGCATCGCAGCCATCTGCAGGGCGAGCATCACGTGTTCGCCGGTGTCGACCTCGGGGTGCCACTCGGGTCGCTGGGGTACGCCGAACAGCGCGTCGAGTTCGGGCAGCACCACGCGCAGGGCGCCGCAGGCGCGCAGCGCGTCGATGGCTGAGCGCGGCGAGGGTTCGTCGAGCGCGCGCGCCAGTTCACGCCACACGCGCTCGGGCACGAGTGCGTCGGCTTCGCCGGCTTCGACCATGCGGCGCATCAGCGTGAGCGTGTCGGCAGCGATCGTGAATCCGAGCGGTGCGAATCGAGCAAGAAAGCGTGCGACGCGCAGGATGCGCACCGGATCCTCGGCGAATGCCGGTGAGACGTGTCGCAGTACGCGACGCTCGAGATCGGTGCGTCCTCCGAACGGATCAAAGATATTGCCCTCTGCGTCCTGTGCCATCGCGTTGATGGTCAGGTCGCGCCGCGCGAGATCCTGTTCGAGGGTGACCTCTGGCGAGAACAGCGTGGTGAAGCCGCGATACCCCGGCGCGACTTTGCGCTCGAGGCGGGCGAGCGCGTATTCCTCGCGGCTTTGCGGATGCAAAAAGACCGGGAAGTCCTTGCCGACGGGCAGAAAACCGCGCGCCTCGAGATCGGCCGGCGTCGCGCCGACGACCACCCAGTCGCGCTCGGCGACCGGGCGGCCGAGCAGCCCATCACGCACTGCACCGCCGACCAGATAGGTATTCACACCGCGATGTTAACGCGAGCGACGACCGAGGTAGGTGGGGGCGATGCTGGCGAGTGAGGTAGGGGTGATTCCCAGACGATCGAAACCGTTGTCACGGCAGACGTTGTCGACCGTCAGGGAGCGATAGTTGTCGGTGGAAAAGGGCTTGCCCGGCACGAAATCCATGAGGAAGGCCTGTGCGCGACCGATCGCATCGGGAAGCGGAATGACTCGCGCGCCGGTGCCCGCGAATTCGCCCGTCAGGCGCACGAGTTCCGCCAAAGTCATGACTTTGGGGCCGCAGAGGTCGTAGGACTCGCGACTCGTCGCTCCGCCCCGCAAGGCGAGCATGAACGCCGACACCACATCTTCGACCCATACCGGTGCGAAGCGCGCCTCGGCGCGCGCCAGCGGCAGGACGCCACCGCTCAGGGCCAGCAGGGAGGCGAAGCGGTTGAGCAGCGAGTCGCCGCGACCAAAGATCACGGAGGGGCGGAAGATCGTCCAGTCGAGCGAGCTCGGCGCGGTTCGCACATGGCGTTCGGCAACGCCTTTCGAGCGTAGGTAATGACTCGGGCCGTTTTCGTCGGCACCGAGTGCGCTCATGTGCAGATAGCGGGGCACGCCGCTCTCGACGCATGCCGCGATCGCTTTGCGCGTGAGTTCGGCATGGGCGCGGGTGAATCCTTCCCCCGACGAGCCTTTTTCATTGAGGATGCCGACGAGGTTGACGACGACGTCGCTGCCGGTGACGACGTTGCGCAGGGCGACGGGATCGTGCACGTCGATGCGCAGGCGGTCCGCGTTGGGCAGCACGGAAAGATGTCGTGCGCCGCGCGGATCGCGCGTGGGCAGTCGCAGGCGGTGACCTTCGGCGGCAAGGCGCGCTGCGAGCGCGCTGCCGACGAAGCCGGTACCACCCACCAAAGTTATTTCCAGCGGGCGCGAGCTGAGAGTGCGCATGGGTTGATCAGCGCAGCAGGATGATGGTCGTTTCGCCCGCGCGGCGGACCTGCAGCACGAGCGTGCTGCCGCCGCGGTTGTTGGCGGTACGCCAGGCGTTGCTGAGATCGCCGCGGTTGGTGATTCGCGCACCGTTCGCGGCGACGATCAGATCGTTGGCGCGCAGGCCAGCGTTCGCAGCCGGACTGCCGGCCGCCACGGCGCGCACCAGCACGCCCGTACCGGTGCCGCCCGACGTGCTGCCCTGACCATCTTCGAGTTGCGCACCTTCGAGGGCACGATGTTGGCCGCCTTCGGGGACGTTCTTGTCGTTGCCCTCGGCGGCGCTGGTCGTTTGCGCCGCGGGGTCAGCGACCTCTGCAGTCAATTTGCGCGACTCGCCGTCACGCAGCAACGCGAGCTCGACCTTGTCCCCGACGCGCAGCAAACCGATCGCATTGCGGAATTCGGCCGCTGACTTGACGCTGCGACCATTGATGGCGGTCACGACGTCGCCCGCACGAATTCCCGCGCGAGCGGCTGCAGAATCTTTGAGCACCTGCGTGACGAGCGCGCCGCCCGCGGTGCTGATACCCAAGGCTTCGGCGATGTCTGGGGTGACCGGGGCGATGGTCACGCCGAGCTGACCGCGCTTGACCGAGCCGTACTTGATCAACTGGTCCATGACGCTGCGCGCCATGTTCACGGGAATGGCGAAACCAATGCCGATGTTGCCGCCGCTGCCCGAGAGGATCATGTTGTTGATGCCCACGAGCTCTCCGCGCAGGTTGACGAGCGCACCGCCCGAGTTGCCGGGGTTGATCGAGGCATCGGTCTGGATGAGGCTCTCGAAGCCATCGGGGTTCATGCCCGATCGGCCGAGTGCGCTGACGATGCCGTAGGACACCGATTGCTGCAGGCCGAACGGATTGCCAATCGCCGCGACGTAATCACCGGGCTCGAGACGATCGGAATCACCGAGCGTGATTTGCGCGAGACCCCCGGACTTGATCTGGATGACGGCGATGTCGGTACGCGGGTCGCTTCCGACCACTTTGGCTGGAAACTGCCGTTGGTCGGAGAGGGTCACGGTGATTTCGCGCGCGTTTTCGACCACGTGTGCGTTGGTGATGATGTAGCCCTGCTTGCCATCGACGATCACGCCAGAGCCAGCCGACTGAAAAGGCCGCTCGCGGGCGCCCGAGTCGGGCGGAACGTTGAAAAACCGCCGGAAGAAGGGGTCGTCGAACAGAGGGTTGCGGCCCTGTTCTCGCACTGAGCCCTGGATGCCGATGCTCACGACCGCCGGCGAGACGCGCTTGATCATGGGCGCAAGTGAGGGCATCGGCGCCACGTTGCGGGGCTCGGTCGGCGCATCCACCGTCTGGGCGAGGACGGGCAGTGCGACGGCCGCGAGCAGCGCCCCAAGCAATGCCTGGTGTGGCGCTCGGTGGCGGGTCCCGATTGCGCGCGCGTCTTTCATGCGTGATCTCCGGCTTGGGGGAGGGGATATGCGGATCTTGGTCCGGCTTTCAAGAGGATAACTTGTGTGCATGGTGTGGAAAGGAGCAGAAACACAACATCTTGTGCTTCCAAACTACAGTCGGCGATCGGCTGTTGACATCAGGCAGAGAATAGTTTTGCAGCGTGATTTTTTGTAACTATATGATTAATATGAAATAAATAAGTTCATCCGAAAGGGAGCGAAAGCCTTGACGCTCTCCGGAGACGTGCTTACTCTCTCGCCGTCGACACAACATCTTGTGCGGGTTCAATGCGCAGGTGGCGGAGTCGGGGGCAGGGGAAGTGGTCGTAATTCGGCCCATCACCAATAAAAGAGAACAAGTATCCGTGGGTGCCTCTGGCGACCTTGGGTCCTCTCATCGTTGGCGTCCTCTATGAAATGGTCGTTTTCATCGGATTTTGAGGCCCGAAACAGGCATGAACAGCGTCGTCAAACTCGAGGCGAAAGACGTCGATGGCATTCCTTTCCAGGAAGCGTCGATCGACATTTGGGATAAAAAATATCGCCTCGTTGCCAAGAGTGGCGAACCCATCGACAAAACCATGGACGACACCTACCAGCGTGTCGCCCGTGCCCTCGCCGACGTCGAGGCGCCCGCACAGCGCGAGCATTGGTACGAGCGATTTCTTTGGGCGTTGCGTCGCGGGGCCATTCCCGCTGGTCGCATCACCTCGAACGCGGGCGCGCTCGAGCACAAGCCGGCGACCTCGACCATCAATTGCACCGTGTCGGGGACGATCCGCGACTCGATGGACGACATCCTCAACAAGGTCCACGAGGCGGGTCTCACGCTGAAGGCCGGTTGCGGCATCGGCTACGAGTTCTCGACCCTGCGGCCGCGTGGCGCCTACGTCTCGGGAGCGGGCGCCTACACGTCGGGTCCGCTGTCGTTCATGGATATCTACGACAAGATGTGTTTCACGGTGTCGTCTGCGGGCGGACGTCGGGGCGCGCAGATGGGCACGTTCGATGTCGGCCATCCGGATGCCATGGAGTTCATCCGTGCCAAGCGCGAGAACGGTCGTCTGCGGCAGTTCAACCTGTCGCTGCTCATCACCGACGAGTTCATGCAGGCCGTGCGCGAAGACCGTGAGTGGAAGCTTGCCTTCCCGCTGCTGCGCAAAGAATTCGAAACCGACAAGCCCGATCTTTCGGACGACACCAAATACGTCTGGCGCGAGTGGCCTTATTCCGAGAACTTCGTGGTCGGCGAAAGCGGGCTCGTCGCCTGCAAGATCTACAAGACCCTGCCGGCGCGACGCATGTGGGACGTCATCATGTCGTCCACCTACGATTTCGCCGAGCCCGGGTTCATCCTCATCGACCGCGTCAACGAAATGAACAACAACTGGTGGTGCGAGAACATCCGCGCCACCAACCCCTGCGGCGAACAGCCGTTGCCGCCTTACGGTTCTTGCCTGCTGGGCTCGGTCAATCTCACGCGATTCGTTCGCAACGCATTCACCGAACAGGCCGAGTTCGACTGGGCCGAGTACCGCGAGGTCGTCAAAGTATTCACGCGCATGCTCGACAACGTAGTCGAAGTCAACGGACTGCCGCTCGACGGGCAGCGCAACGAGATCTTGCGCAAGCGCCGTCACGGCATGGGCTTCCTCGGTCTCGGCAGCACCATGACGCTGCTGCGCATGAAGTACGGCTCACCCGAGTCGGTGCAGTTCACCGAAGACGTCTCGCGAGAGATGGCCGTTGCCGGCTGGGATGCAGCGCTCGAACTCTCTCGCGAAAAAGGACCGGCGCCGATCATGAACGAAGAGTTCACGGTCACCGCCGAGATGCTGCGCAAGCGCCCCGAGATGGCGCGCGATGGCTGGAAGGTTGGCAGCAAGATTCCCGGACGCGTGCTGCACGCGCGCTACAGCCGCTACATGCAGCGTGTGGCGACGGTCGCACCGGCACTGGTCGATCAGTTGGCGCTCGTCGGTGCGCGGTTCACCCACCATACCTCGATTGCGCCTACCGGCACGATCTCGCTGTCGCTTGCCAACAACGCCAGCAACGGCATCGAGCCCTCGTTCGCGCACCACTACTTCCGCAACGTCATCCGCGAAGGCAAGAAGTCCAAAGAAAAAGTCGACGTGTTCTCTTTCGAGCTGCTCGCTTACCGCGAGCTCATCAACTCGAAGGCCATGCCGAACTCGACCAATCCCGCTGAGAAGTTGCCGGACTATTTCACGACGGCAGACGATATTACGCCGACCGAGCACGTCGATATCCAGGCGGCCTCGCAGAAGTGGATCGACTCCTCGATCTCCAAGACCGCGAATGTGCCGACCGATTTCAAGTACGAGTCCTTCAAAGACATCTATCTCTATGCCCACGAGAAGGGGCTGAAGGGCTGCACGACCTTCCGCTTCAACCCCGAGGCCTTCCAGGGCGTGCTCGTCAAGGAAGAAGACCTCAAGAACACGACTTACGTGTTCACGCTCGAAGACGGCTCCGAGGTGTCGGTGAAGGGCGATGAAGAAATCGAATACGACGGCGAGAAACACACCGCCGCAAATCTGTATGACGCCTTGAAAGAAGGCTACTACGGCAAGTTCTGAGGATCAGTTTCAAATGGCCGCCATCAAGATCGATCGCAAGATCTCCAAATATCGTGTGCAGAAGCCGGGCGCAGAGCCGGCTCCTGCCGCAGCCCCCGAGCGCACCACCTCGCACGGTGGCAAGGTCGTCAGACTCACCGAGGAAGTGCAGCGCCCCGAGGTGCTGATCGGCTCGACGTACAAGATCAAGACGCCTGTCTCCGATCACGCGATGTACGTGACGATCAACGACATCATCCTCAACGAGGGCACCGAGCACGAGCAGCGACGGCCGTTCGAGGTGTTCATCAACTCGAAGAATCTCGACCACTATCAATGGATCGTCGCGCTGACGCGCATCATCTCAGCCGTATTCCGCAAAGGTGGTGATGTCACCTTCCTCGTCGAAGAATTGAAAGCCGTGTTCGATCCGCGCGGTGGCTATTGGCAGCCGGGTGGCAAGTTCATGCCCTCGATCATCGCCGAACTCGGCTACGTCATCGAAAAGCACCTGCAGACCATCGGTCTCATGGGTCGACCCGAGCTCGACGAGCATCAAAAGAAACTCGTCGACGAGAAGCGTGCCGAATTCGAAGCCCGCAGCAAGCAAACCGATGCCTTTGCCAAGTCGCACTTCCCCGAGGGGGCGCAGCTTTGCTCGAAGTGCAGCACGGCGGCCGTGGTGATGATGGACGGTTGCATGACCTGCCTGAACTGCGGCGATTCCAAGTGCGGGTAAGGCCTTGCGCCGGATAATTTCCAGAGCCACCACTCTTCTCGTTACCGTCTTTTTCCTGCTGCCGGCCGCGCCCGCGCAGCAGCCGGCGACCCCGGCCATCTCGCTGGAGATTCCGCGGCCCCCAGAACTGCAGCGCGACGTCGATTTCTGGATCCGCGTCTACAGCGAAATCACGACGCTGCAGGGTTTCATGCACGACGAGCGCAACCTAGGCGTCGTCTACGACACGCTCGATCTTGCTGCGGCAGGGCCTTCCGGGTCTGCCCTGCGTCGTCAGCGGATTACCCAAGCTCGCGAGCGTTGGCGCAGCGCGCTCGATGAGGCCGCAAAGGCACTCGAGCACAGTGATCTCACCCAGGCTTCGATCGATGCACGACGCGTGATCGAGCTGTGGGGGAGCGACGCCACGCCCTCGCGTTTGCGTGCAGCCCGCGACGAGGTGCGTTTTCAGCTTGGACAAGCGGACCGCTTTCGCGCCGGAATCGTGCGCTCCGGAACCTGGGAGCCGCACATCGCGACGACTTTTTCACGCCTGGGTCTGCCGCCCGAGCTGGCTGCGCTGCCGCACGTCGAGTCGTCGTTCACGCCGACGGCCTACTCGAAGGTCGGCGCCTCGGGACTCTGGCAGTTCATGCGTTCGACCGGCCGGCTTTTCATGCGCGTCGATGACGTCGTCGATGAGCGACTCGATCCGTTTCGCTCGACCGAGGCCGCCGCGAAGCTGCTGCTCAACAATTACCGACTGCTCGGCAGCTGGCCGCTGGCGGTCACGGCCTACAACCATGGTCCCGCCGGCATGCGTCGGGCTCGCGAGACCATGGGCACCGACGATTTCGGCATCATCGCGCGTCGTTATCAAAGTCGCTCCTTCGGTTTTGCGTCGCGAAACTTCTATCCTTCGTTTCTTGCTGCGCTCACCATCGATCAAGATGCCACCCGCTATTTTCCGGGCGTAGCCCGTGCGCCGGCGATGAGTTTTCACGAAATTGAAATGCCGGGATACGCCGATGTCTCGCGACTCGAGCGAACGCTCGGGGTGCCGATGACGCAACTGCGCGAACTCAACCCGGCGCTGCGGCCGCCGGTGTGGTCCGGCGCGCGTTTCGTGCCGCGCGGATATCGACTGCGTCTGCCTGCCGAGCAAAACATGACGACGGCCGAATTCATCCAGCGTGTGGGTGCCGACCAGCTGTTCGTGGCGCAGGTCGGTCCGCGGACGCATCGGGTCGCGCGCGGCGAGACGCTGCGCCAGATCGCGCGGCAGTACGGTTACACCGTGAATCGCGTGGCCGAACTCAACGGCTTGTCGACCTCGGCCAAACTGCGGCGCGGTCGTACGCTGCAACTTCCCGATGAGCGCCCGGCCACGCTCGCCGATCTCGCGGCACGCAGTACGTCGCCGAGCCCCGCGGCGGCGACCGACTCCAGCCTTTGATCCCGACATGATGCGGGCAGTCATCGGTCTGCTCTGTTTGCTCGCGCTCATGCCTGCGCCTGCCAAGGCGACCCTGACCCAGTTGCCCGCCGCCACCGAGGTGATCGTGTACAAGGCGAAGCGTCGGCTCGAGCTCTGGCAGGGGTCGAAGATGTTGCGCAGCTACCGCATTTCTTTGGGGCTGAACCCGATAGGGCACAAGGAGCAGGAAGGCGACTTCAGAACCCCGGAGGGGCGCTACACCCTCGACATGCGTAACCCGCGCAGCGATTTCTTTCTGTCGGTGCGCGTGTCCTATCCCGATCCGCACGATGTGGCGCGCGCGCGCAAGGCGGGCGTCAAGCCGGGTGGTGCCATCATGGTCCACGGTCTGCCGAACGAGCCGCGCTGGCCGCCGGAGCACTATGCTCGCGAAGACTGGACCGACGGTTGTATCGCTCTCAACAACGCGGACATGATGGAATTCTGGATGCTGGTGGCCGACGGTACGCCCATCAACATCCGCCCCTGATCCTCTCCGGCTATCCTTGGCTGGAAGCCGCCCACGGAGTGCCTCTTGGAAACCAGCATCGTCATCCCCGAAGTCGTCGACGCGCGCGTCGCCCCCCGCGGTGCCCTCGAGAGTCTGTCGCAGGACGAGATCGAGCAGTTGTTGTCGACCGGGCAGGGCGGTCTCTATCCGCTCTTTCGGCAGTGTGCGCTCGCGGTCCTCAACGCCGGCAGCGATACCGACGACGCTCGTGAAATCTTCGATCGTTATCGCGACTTCGACATCCGCATCCTGCGCCATGCGTTCGGCGTCAAGCTCGAGATCCGCAATGCACCAGCGATGGCTTTCGTCGACGGACAAATGATCCAGGGGACCAAAGAACTGCTGTTCGCGGTGTTGCGCGACATCGTCTACACCGCCAATGAAATCGTCGATAGCGGCCGCTTCGATCTCTCGAGACCGCAATCGATCACCAACGCGGTATTCCACATTCTGCGTAATGCCCGATTGCTCGATCACAAATCGCGGCCGAACCTGATCGTCTGCTGGGGCGGGCATTCGATCAATCGTGAAGAGTACGAATACACCAAGCGCGTCGGCTACGAACTCGGACTGCGCGGACTCGACGTTTGTACGGGGTGCGGGCCCGGTGCCATGAAAGGCCCCATGAAAGGCGCCACCATCGGGCATGCCAAGCAGCGCATCGTGGCCGGCCGCTACGTGGGCTTGACCGAGCCCGGAATCATTGCCGCCGAGCCACCGAACCCGATCGTCAACAATCTCGTGATCATGCCCGACATCGAAAAGCGTCTCGAGGCCTTCGTGCGGGTGGCGCACGGCCTCGTGGTTTTTCCGGGTGGTGTAGGCACAGCCGAAGAAATCTTTTATCTGCTCGGTATTCTGCTCGACCCGGCCAACGCCGAGCAACGCTTCCCGGTGGTGCTCACCGGTCCGCGCAAGAGCGCTGCCTACTTCGAGAAAATCCGCGACTTCCTCGCCAAAACCATCGGCGAGGCCGCGCTCGATCGCATCCGCATCGTGATCGAGGATCAGGCCGAAGTCGCACGCATCATGGATCGCGGGGTCGACGAGGTACGCGACTACCGCAAGAAAAATTCGGACTCCTTCAATTTCAACTGGCTGCTGCGGATCGATCCCGAATTCCAGCGACCGTTCGAGGTCACGCATGCCTCGATGCGTACCCTGCGTTTGCATCGTGAGCAGCCGGCGCACCAATTAGCAGCCGATTTGCGGCGGGCGTTCTCCGGTATCGTCAGCGGCAACGTTAAGGAGCACGGCATCCGCGCGATCGAGCGCCATGGGCCCTTCGAGTTGGTGGGCGACCCGGCCATCATGGCCATGCTCGACGAGTTGTTGACGGGCTTCGTCGCGCAGCAGCGGATGAAGCTACCCGGCGCCGCCTACGTGCCCTGCTATCGCATCGTGCGCAGCTGAGCCGATCTCTCTCCGGGCCGCCCCTTGAAATCGGCGGCCGACACCCCCACACACCGCTCGGTTTCCGAGGAGATATGCCATGACCGAGTCCACTGCCGCGGGCACTGCTCCCGCCCCCGAAAAACACGGCTTTCAGGCCGAGGTGCGCGAACTGCTGCGCCTCATGATCCACTCGCTATACAGCCACCGCGAGATTTTTCTACGCGAGCTGATTTCCAATGCCTCGGACGCCAACGACAAGCTGCGCTTTCTGGCCTTGGCACAGCCGGATCTGCTCGCGGGCGAGGCCGAGCTCAAGGTGTGGATCGACTTCGACGCCACCCAACGCACGCTCTCGATCCGCGACAACGGCATCGGCATGAATCGCGAGGAGACGATCGCTCACCTCGGCACCATCGCGAAGTCGGGCACGGCTGACTTTTTCAAACGACTGACCGGCGATCAGCAAAAGGACTCCCAGCTCATCGGCCAGTTCGGCGTCGGTTTCTACTCGGCATTCATCGTCGCCGACGAGGTCGAAGTGTATTCACGCAAGGCGGGCGAGCCCGCAGCGTCCGGCATACGTTGGGCCTCGAAAGCCGATGGCGAGTTCACCATCGAGCCCTCGGCCCGTGACGAGCGTGGCACGATGGTGGTACTGCACCTCAAGGAAGAAGCCAAAGAATTCGCCGATGGCTGGCGCCTGCGCTCGCTGGTCCGGCGTTATTCCGACCACATCGCTTTCCCGGTGCTGATGCGCAAGGAGGGCGAAGCGAGTCTCGACTGGGAATCGGTCAATCAGGGGCAGGCGCTGTGGACGCGTCCGCGCAGCGACATCAAAGACGAAGAGTACAAAGAGTTTTACCAGCATATCGCGCACGACTTCGCCGAGCCACTGGCCTGGAGCCATAACAAGGTCGAGGGCAAGCGCGAGTACACCTCGTTGCTGTACGTGCCGGGCCGTGCGCCGTTCGACCTCTACCAGCGTGATGCGTCGCGCGGGCTGAAGCTGTACGTGCGGCGCGTCTTCATCATGGACGATGCCGAGCAGTTCTTGCCGATGTATCTGCGCTTTTTCCGCGGCGTGCTCGACTCCAACGATTTGCCTCTGAACGTCTCGCGCGAGTTGTTGCAGAAAGACGCCGAGGTGGAGGCCATGCGCTCCGCGCTTGCCAAGCGCGCTCTCGATCTGCTCGCCCGCATCGCCAAGGACGAGCCCGATAAATACGTCACGTTTTGGAAAGAGTTTGGTCCTGTGCTCAAGGAGGGCACGGGTGAAGATGCTTCGAACCGCGACAAGATCCTGCCGTTGCTGCGATTCTCGAGCACCCACGAAGAGTCCGACGAACCGAAAGTCACTCTTGCCGATTACGTGGCGCGCATGAAGAGCGGACAGGAGCGCATCTATTATCTGATCGCGGACTCGATCACTGCTGCGCGCGGCAGCCCATACCTCGAACAGTTGCGTGCCAAGGGCATCGAGGTGCTGCTGCTCGCCGACCGTGTCGATGAATGGATGATGGGCTACGTACGCGAGTTCGAAGGCAAGCGCTTCAAGGACGTCTCGCGTGGCGATCTGGAGCTCGGCACACTTGAGGGTGCAGCCGACAAGGCAGCAGCCGAAGAGGCCGTCAAGGAAAACAAGAAATTGTTGAAGCGCATCAAGGATGCGCTCGATGAGCGCGTGTCCGAGGTCAAGGTTAGTTCCCGCCTCGCCGATTCCCCGGCCTGTCTGGTGCTCGACGAGGGCGACATGGGCGCGCAGATGCGGCGCATTCTCGCGGCGACCGGTCAGTCGGTGCCCGAGGCAAAGCCGGCCATCGAGATCAACGTCGGCCACCCGCTCATCAAGCGACTCGATGCGACCACAGCCGAGGACGAGTTCGGCGAGCTTGCTTTGCTGGTGTACGACCAGGCGAAATTGGCCGAGTCGGGGGCGGTTGCGAACCCGGGTGAGTTCGTGCGCCGGCTCAACAAGTTGCTCGGGCAATTGATGGCCGGAGTCTGAGGCGCCTCGGGGCGTGCCATAATCCGCGCATGAGCAAGCCCGTTCCGACCGCCGAAGAATTGCGTGCGCGGCTCTCGCCACTCGCCTTCGAGGTGACCTGCAACAAGGGTACCGAGCGCGCGTTCACGGGTGCGTACACCTACCACAAGGAGCGTGGGGTGTACGCATGCGTCTGCTGTGGCAACGAGCTTTTTCACTCGGACACCAAATACGACTCGGGTTCCGGGTGGCCGAGTTTCTGGACGCCGCTCGCGGGCGACCGTGTTCGCGAGCATCGCGACACCAGCTACGGCATGCTGCGCACCGAGGTCGTCTGCGCCAACTGCGACGCTCATCTCGGGCACGTTTTCGAGGACGGACCGCAGCCGACGGGTCTGCGTTATTGCATCAACTCCGTCTCACTGGCTTTTCAGGGCGCTGCGGAGTCAAAGAGCGCTGCGGAGTCAAATAAATGAGAACCGTTGCCTGGTCGTTGATCGTAGCGGTCACCATGGCGCTGGTGGCCGCAATCTACCTTCCCACGTTGCTGGCGTCCGATCGCGGCGACACTCAAGCGCAGGAGGCCGCGATGGCAGAACTCATCAAAGAAGACCTTGCTCCCGGAGAAGGCCCCGAAATAACGAACGGTCAGACCGCCGAAGTTCACTACACCGGCTGGTTGCACGATCCGGAGAAAACCGAGGGCAAGGGTCGCAAGTTCGATAGTTCGCGCGATCATGGCAGTACGTTTTCTTTCACGGTCGGTGGCGGCGAGGTGATTCGTGGCTGGGACCTCGGCGTCGCTGGCATGAAAGTGGGCGGCAAGCGTCGCCTCGTCATCCCGGCAGAGCTCGGTTACGGGGCGCGTGGCGCGGGCGGGGTGATCCCGGGTGGCGCGACGCTGGTGTTCGACGTCGAACTGGTTTCGGTTCGCTGAGCCGGGTCCGTCATGATCACCAAATCCGTCGGAGTCGCAGTCGTTGCTGCGTTCGTTCCTGTCTTAGTCGTGCTCGGGGGCCCGGTGCAGGCCGCAACGCTGATTCATGCGGGGCGCGTGATCGACGGCGTGAGCGATCAGGTCGTGACCGAGCGCACGGTCGTCGTGGATCAAGGTCGCATCACGAACATCGAGACGGGATATCGCAAGCCAGCAGCGGGCGACACCGTCATCGATCTACGCAAGTCGACGCTGATGCCCGGGCTGATGGACATGCACGTGCATCTGACCAGCGAGTACAGCCGCTCCAGCGAACTCGATCGGTTCAAGAAAGACGGTCCCGACGTGGCGCTCGATGGCGTGCTCTACGCGGAGCGTACCTTGCAGGCGGGTTTCACCACGGTGCGCGATCTCGGTGACAGCTTTCGTGCCAGCATTGCGCTGCGCAACGCCATCAATGCCGGCAAGGTGGCCGGGCCGCGAATCTTCGCTGCAGGCAAGTCGATTGCGAGTACCGGTGGCCATGCCGATCCCACCAATGGTTGGGCGGATTTTCTCGGTGGTGGCGACGTCGGTCCGGTCGACGGAGTGGTGAACGGCGCAGAGCAGGGGGCTCAGGCCGTTCGTCAACGCTACAAAGAAGGTTCGGATCTCATCAAAATTACTGCGACCGGCGGCGTCCTGTCAATCGCCAAGAACGGCCTCAATCCGCAATTCACCGAAGACGAAATCCGTACGATCGTCGCGACGGCACGCGACTATGGTTTCAAGGTGGCAGCGCATGCCCACGGCGCCGAAGGCATGAAACGCGCCGTGCGTGCGGGTGTCGACAGCATCGAGCACGGCACGTTCATGGACGACGAAACCATCGCGCTCATGAAAGAACGGGGCACTTACTACGTGCCAACCATCACTGCGGGTCGTTGGGTGTTCGATCGCTCGAAAGAAGACGGTTTCTTCCCGGCGGTGGTGCGACCGAAGGCAGCCGCGATCGGACCGCAGATTCAAGGGACCTTCGCCAAAGCCTACAAAGCGGGTGTCAAAATCGTCTTTGGGACCGATACGGGTGTCTCGGCGCATGGTGACAACGCACGGGAATTCGTGCTCATGGTCGAGGCTGGCATGCTGCCCCTCGAGGCCATCAAGTCCGCTACCTCGGTCGCCGCGAAGTTTCTGGAGATCGACGATCGTCTCGGCAGCGTACAAGTCGGCAAGATCGCCGATCTCGTCGCGGTACCCGGCGACCCCCTCGCCGACATTTCCGCGATGCGTCGCGTCAACTTCGTGATGAAAGACGGCATCGTCCATCGCCAACCCTGAGTTGGCTCATCCACGCGCGTGACCACCGTCGAGCGCATGCGTTTCCCGGGTGCAGCCGGCGACATCGAAACTTTGATCGAGTCGCCATCCGTGGCGCCCATTGCGGTCGCGATCTGTTGTCATCCGCACCCCTTGTTCGGTGGCTCGATGACCAACAAGGTCATTCACACCGTTGCCAAGACTTTTCTGGCTGCAGGTTCGGTGGTCATTCGCTTCAATTTTCGTGGCGTGGGCGCGTCGGCGGGAGTCCACGACGAAGGTCGTGGCGAAACCGACGATGTGGTTGCGCTCGCACGGTGGGCGCGTGAGCGTTGGCCGGGTTTGCCGCTGTGGCTGGGCGGCTTTTCTTTTGGCGCGTGGATAGCGCTGCGCGCGCCCGTATCGCCAGCGTTGCTCGTCGCGGTGGCGCCACCCGTTGGGCGCTGGGACTTTTCAAAGATTTCGCCGCCGCAAAGTCCCTGGATCGTGATCCAGGGCGATCGCGACGATCTCGTCGATGCGAATGCAGTGGACGAGTGGGCACGTGCCAGTGGCGTATCGACCGTGGTTCGACTGGCCGAAGCGGATCATTTTTTCCACGCTCGTTTGCACGAGCTGCGCGATGCCCTGACGGCGTTTTTGGCGAGTACGGCTCAAGCCCGCAGCGTGTAGCCGACGCCGCGTACGGTGACGATCAACGGATGCTCGGCATCAAGATCGACTTCGTGGCGCAGACGACTCACGTGCACATCGACCACGTTGGTCTGCGGGTCGTAATGAATGTCCCAGACGCCCTGCAGCAGCATGCTGCGAGTGACGACCTGCCCTGCGTGCCGAACGAAATATTCGAGAAGTCGGAATTCGCGGGTGGTGAGATCGAGTGTTCGGCCGGCTCGTGTGGCGGTGCGGTCGAGTAGATCCAGATGCAGGTCTTCGACTTGTAACGAGGTCACCGCGCTTTGTTGGTGTCGCCGAATCAACGATTCGACACGCGCCAGCAACTCGTCGGTCGCAAATGGTTTGCCGAGATAATCGTCGCCACCCGCGCGCAATCCCTTGACTCGTTCGTCGACTGAATCGAGGGCAGAGAGCACGATCACGGGTATCGACTTGCCCGATTCGCGCAGGGCCTTGACGATACCGAGGCCGTCGAGGCCGGGCAGCATGCGGTCGGTGACGACGACATCGAAGTGGCCGGCCAAGGCGATATCCAGCCCGGTCTTGCCGTCCATGACATGACTGATTTGGTGCCCACCGTTGCGCGTCGCCGCGACAATCTCGGCGGCCGTCTCGGCATCGTCTTCGATCAGCAATAAATGACTCATTTGGGCTTCTCAACCTCGGCGTGGCATGCTTGGGGCATGCTTCCAGTACTTTTCGATCGTCGTGCACTCGCTGCGTCGTTGTTCGCGATCGCCACGATGGTCGTGGCCTTCGTGCTCGGCTTCATCTGGTTGCAGTTCCGCATCATGTCCGTCCACGATCGCGAGCTCTTCCAGTCGCTCGAGCGGGCCATCGTTCTGACCACTCGAATGGACACTCCGGAAGATCGGGCCGCCCTGGCAAAGTCCTTGAGCATCAGCAACGAAAACATTCCGGACAAGCGCTACTTCGTTTTGCTCGGCCCGAATGGTAGCGCGATCGTTGGTGACTTGGCCAAGGTACCTGAACGCCAACGGGCGCTCGCGTCGGACTCTGCCGCGTACCGGGTCGCGATCGGCGATGGGCGCGATACCTATGTCAGATCCACTCGTCTTGCCGACGGCGCTCGGTTCATCGTCGTCCAACCCGACACGGCCCGCTTCGAAATCGCCAAGGCGCTGGGTCGCGTAGCCGTTGGGATCATCGTGTTCGTTATCCTGATCGGTATCGCCACCGGATTTGTACTCAATCGCTACATCATGGGTTACGTGCGCGGGCTGGCAGATACCGCGCGTCAGATCATGCGTGGACAGATGGCCGCGCGCGCGCCGGCGCAGCAGCGTCTGGACGCCATGGGTGCCTTGACCATGACCTTCAATGAAATGCTGGATCAGAACGAAGCGCTGGTCACCGGTATGCGCACCGTCACCGAGAGTCTTGCGCACGATCTGCGCACGCCGCTGATGCGCATGCGGCGATCGCTCGCGGCGGCGCGTGTCGCCGACAGCGAGGCCGTGCGTGAGCAATTGCTCAACGATGCCGAGGCCGACGTCAATCGAGCCTTGCAAACTTTCAGTGCACTCATCGATCTCGCTCGTGCCGAAGCAGGTTTGTCGCGAGATTCGATGGAAGAACTCGACCTCGACATGCTTGCCAAAGACATGATCGACCTGCTCGGGCCGTTGGCCGAGGACCGCGGGCAACGTCTCGAGTGTTCGATTTCGCCGGTGAAAGTGGTGGGCCACCGGCAAATTCTCGCGCAGGCACTCGGGAATCTCCTCGAGAACGCCATCAAGTATGCGCCCATCGGTTCGGCGCTCAAGCTCGTGGTACGTCCCGGTGCGGATGACGCGGGTCCCGAGATCATCGTCGAAGATCGCGGGCCGGGGATTCCAGCTCATGCCCGCGAGCAAGCCGTCAAACCTTTCGTTCGACTCGAGCATCCTTCGCGACAACCTGGCTCCGGTCTCGGGCTCGCGATTGCTGCGGCAGTGGCGCGTTTGCATCGCGGAAAACTCATACTCGAGAATGCCGAGCCCGGTCTCAGGGTGCGTTTGCAACTCGGGATCAAGCAACAGGGTCTTTCGCCAGCGGCCACGTGAGGATGATGCGCAGGCCTTGCGCCATGCCGTCGACATCGCGAAGGTTCATCGCCTCGATCTTGCCGCCATGCGCTTGAACGACCCGCGCTGCAATGGCGAGCCCCAGACCTGAACCGGCTGCGCGTGGCGACGCCGCGTGACCATCGC
The DNA here is from genome assembly GCA_010031985.1 of Gammaproteobacteria bacterium. Classification (GTDB taxonomy): domain Bacteria; phylum Pseudomonadota; class Gammaproteobacteria; order Steroidobacterales; family Steroidobacteraceae; genus UBA964. Next base: position 17,588 of record RGYP01000001.1, on the reverse strand, counting down.
CGTCTTTGCTGCCGCGAAAAAAAGGCTCGAAGACGCGAGCGAGCTCAGACTCCGCCAAACCGTGCCCGGTGTCGCTGACGCCGAGGATGGCCACTCTTGTGCCCTCGCGGCGGGCGCTCTCGAGCGTCACGAGAACCTGCGATCCCTCCGGCGTGTGCTTCAGGGCGTTACGCACCACGTTCTCGATGGCCGCCGAGATCCAGTATCGATCGCCGATCACGCCTAGCGGCCCATCGGTCAGTCGACTTTCCAGTGTCTTTCCGAGCTGCGCCGCCTCGAAATGGGCATCGACGAGAATTGCTTCGAGGAGGCTGCGTAGTTCGAGCGGTTCACGATCGAAGGCGGTCGTGCCCGACTCCAGTCGCGACACATCGAGAATCTTGTCGATCAGCTCGTCGAGTCGGGCGATCTCCTCGCCGATTCGATTTGCGGCGCTCGTCGCGGCAGGATCACGCTGCGCCATCAAGCCTGCGGCGAGCCTGATACGTGCGAGCGGTGATCGTACCTCGTGGGAGACGTCGCGCAGCAATTGGCGCTGACCACGAATAAGACTTCCGAGCCGGTCGGCCATGATGTCGAGCGAGACGGCGAGTCTGCCGATTTCGTCTCGGCGGTTGCGCACCGCGACGGGTACGCGTGTCTCGAGTGCGCCCCCGGTCAAAGATTCGGTCGTCTGCTGCAAGGCACGAACGGGTCGGGTGATCGAACGTGCGAGCAAGACGCTCACGAGCCCGGTCACCGCGAGCGCCAGCAGCAGCAATTGCAGCGGTACGTCGCGCAACGCGGAGAGACCGGCACGCCGTGGCACCGGCAGCAACCGGAAGGGTTCGTCCTCGGCACTGACGAGGATGGGCGTAGGTCGCGGCATATCGAGCAGTACGGCCGGCAGTTCGTAGTCCGAGTACTCGTCGGTTTCGTTCGCTGGCGTGAATTCGCTACCGGGGATTTTTCGCCCGAGCAATTCGTTGCCCAGTTCGTCGATGAGCAGAATCTCTTGCTGATACGAACGATCAGCGCTGCGCTGCCTGGCCCAGACGATCAGGGCATCGCGCCCGCCCTTGGCGAGTGCATCCGCTGCGGTTCTCGCAGCTTCCCGTAATTCTTTGTCGGCGGATTCCTGGCGTGCCGACAATACCCACGAGGTGAGGCCGATGGCGCCGAGCCCACTCAGCAGCAGCGCCACGAAGAATGCGAGGAAGATACGTGTCGCCAGCCGCCTCATGCTGTCGCGCTCGGCAAGGCTTCAGGAGGCCGACTCGGTCTCGATGAGTTCGTAGCCCGTGCCGCGAACGGAGCGGATCTCGAAGCCACTTCGACCCTGCCGCTCGAGTTTGCGCCGCAGATTGCTGACGTGAGTATCGATGCTCCGATCATAGAGCGTGAGTGTGCGCCCAAGCGCCCGTTCGGTCAGCAGTCGGCGATCGACCGGTTGGCCTCGCGACTCAGCCAGATGCTGCAGCACGCGAAATTCGGCGCCCGTGAGTTCGAGTGGGGCACCGCCAAGCGTGGCGCGGCGTCGACGGATGTCCATCCTCAAGGTGCCGACGAAAAAGCTGTCGGCGCTCTCCGAGCTCTGCGTGTTGTCGCCAACGGTCGCCGCCCGTCGCAAGATCGCGCGGACTCGTGCAGCCAGTTCCCGCGGATCGAAAGGCTTGGGCAGGTAATCGTCGGCACCGAGCTCGAGGCCCAAGATGCGATCGATGGCCTCGCCGCGGGCGGTCAACATCAGTACCGGTAGGCGTGGTTTTCTTTGGCGGATTTCACGCAGTACGTCGAAACCGCTGCTGCCCGGCAGCATGACATCGAGGATGACGAGATCGAAAGGGCGCTCCGCGATCAGTCCGAGTGCGCCGCCGCCCTCTTCGATAGTCGCGACCTGAAAGCCCTCGTGGCCGAGGAATTCGGCGAGCATCGAGGAGAGGTCACGATCGTCATCGACGATCAAGATTCCGGCGGACATTGGCCGCGATGGTGCGACGAACCGCCAGTTTTGTCAGCCCGGGCCACTACGCTTTGCAGAACTTTGCAGACCTTTTGGGAAACTTGGCGGACAGGGAGGGTCCAAATCGGCGACGATGCAGGCGTCTTTTCTCTTGGAGCACGGCGATGAAATACCTCGGTGTTGTTGCGGCGCTGGCCTTTTTCGGCTCGGCTGGCGCCTTTGGCCAGATGCCGCCGCCGCCCGTTCCTGGCATGGGTGGTCCGGGTACGGGTGGTCCCGGGATGGAGGGTGCCGGTCCGGAACGCCGCGAGATGCGGCGCATCATCATCCGTGGTGACGAAGGCCCGGGTGGCATGCCGCACATGCGTAATGGTCACGGCGGTATGGGTCGGGGCGGCATCATTGAAGCGCTCGGGATCGATCCGCGCCCCGTCGAGCGCATGGTCAAGGCGCTCGATCTCACGCCGCAGCAGCTCGGCAAGATCACCGAGATCATGGCCACCGTACGTCCTGAAATGCGTAAGCTCGCCCGCGACATAACCGCCGAGACCCGACGGCTGCGTGAACTGACACCCTCCGATACCAAGTACGCAAGCGACAGCGCGGCGTCTGCCAAAAAAATCGGCGAGATGAGCGCGCGCCTCGTACAGCAGAGCGCCGATCTGCGCAGCAAGGTGTGGCAGGTGCTCACCCCCGAGCAGCGTGCCAAGGCCGACAAGATGCGTGATCGTATGCAGCAGCGCATGAAGCAGATGAAGGAACGCGGCAAAGGTCCGGGTGGCGATCGACCGCGGGTGTTTTTCCTGCAGGACGAGCTCAATCCGAGCTGATCAATCACTCGATAAGACCAACAAGACGCAGAATGAAAAAGGCCCGGGGCGCTGAGCGTCCCGGGCCTTTTTTTCAAGCTCTTTTCGAAGAGATGATCAGTTGACCATGTTCTTCAGATTCTTGAGCGGCATCGCACGAACCTTCTTCGAGGCCGGCTTCGCCTTGAACATCATCTTCTCGCCGGTGAAGGGGTTGACGCCTTCACGCGCCTTGGTGGCGGGCTTCTTGACGACCTTCAGCTTGGCAAGACCAGGCAGCGTGAACAGACCGTTCGCACGCAGGCTCTTCTTGATCACGCCATTGAGGGACTCGAACACCGCTGACACGTTCTTGCGTGACAGGGACGTTTCCTTCGCGATCTGGTTGAGGATTTCCGACTTGGTCGGAGGACCACCCTTTTTCGCCATCTTGGAATACTCCTGAATTTATGGGTTTTTGCGCTTTTTTGCGCATTGCGAAACGCTCGGAAAAATAGCACACGCGCGTTCAGTAGCAAACACTTTTTGCGAAATTAAGGGGGAAAAAACGGGTTTTTTTCAGCGATACGTCAAGGCCACGCGACAGGCGTTGAAGAATCAGCGAATGAGGATCAGCAACACCTGGATGATGATTCCCGCCCACATCGGTGATAGATCGAGTCCACCGATGGCCGGAACGGCGCTGCGGATGCGTTCGAGCACCGGTTCGCACAGCGATTCGAGCAAGTCTTGCAGCGGTGAGCGGACCCCGGGGGCGATCATCGAAGCGAGCGCATAGATGAAAATCGCCCAGAAATAGAGCCACAAAGCCGAGCGCAGCAGTTCGATGGCCGCGGCAAGCATCCAAGGTAGTGCATCGGGCAGCGTACCGACCAAAATCACGCTGAGTGCAGCGGTTTGCACCAGCGCTACGGCGTACACCGCGATCACCGAGGCCGTGTCGATTCGCCCGATCGGGGGCAAAACCCGTCGCAAGGGCATGATCAGCCAGTTGCTCAAACGGACCATGGATTCGGCGATGGGGTTGCGGAAATTCGCTCGCGCCCATTGCAGCAGGAGTCGCAACAGGAATACGTACAGCAGCAGCGAGAAGAAAGTTTCGGCCAAAAACAACACGACCTGATGCACCGTCAGCCTCCTGCGGCAGCTTGACTCGAGAGTTCACGACCGCGACGCACGGCGGCGGTGACCGCCGCAGCGACGACGCGCTCGAGATCCTGATCGCTGAAAGATGCCAGTGCAGCCGCAGTCGTGCCACCTTTGGAGGTGACCGACTCACGCAGCGCCGCGAGGTCGGCACCCGGCTCAGCCATGCGACCTGCGCCGTGCAGCGTCGCGCGAGCCAACTCCGTCGCTGCCGCCGGCGACAGACCCGCGGCGATGCCGGCTGCTGCAAGGGCTTCGGCGAAACGGAAAAAATAGGCGGGACCGCTGCCCGAGACGGCGGTGACGACATCCATCAGTGATTCGTCATCGACAGAGACCACGATGCCCGCGGTGGCCAGAATGGACGCGGCGCGCTCGCGCAGGGTGGTCGCGACCCAGGCAGGCGCGAACAGGCCCGTCGCACCCACGCCCTCGAGCGCCGGGCGATTCGGCATCGCGCGCACGACGGGGACGTCGGTCCCGCACCAGTGCTGCAGTTGCTGCACCGAGAGCCCTGCCGCGACTGAGATGACGAGCGGACGTTCGCGTTGGAGGAGGGCGTGCAGCGGTTGCAGCGCGCGGGCCATGTCTTGAGGTTTCACGGCCAGCACCAGAGTGTCGATGCGCGAGCCGACCACGCTCGTATCCGTCGCGGTTTCGATGCCGTAATCGGCAACGAGCGCTTGCGCAGTGGGCGGATGTGACTCGATCGCCCGGATGAGCGACGGGTTGGCGCCGGCGCGCAACAAGGCGGCGATGAGCGCGCGACCCATGTTGCCGCCGCCCAGAAAAACGATGCCCCTACCGAGATCGGGTGCCGTCATGCCATTGATTGTAGTCGCTCGCCGAACAGCGCGGTGCCGATGCGGATCTGGGTGGCACCCTCGAGGATCGCAGCCTCGAGATCGTTGCTCATGCCCATCGAGAGCGTATCGAGCGTCGGGTGGCGCTGCCGCGCCTCTTCGAGCAGCCGGCGCAGCTCGGCGAACCAGTGGCGTTGGCGGAGGGCGGTCGATTCCGGGGGCGGCAGGGCCATGAGACCGCGCAGTTGCAGCCGTGGCAGCATGGCGATGGCATCCAGCAGCGCCGGTAATTCGGCGGGCGAAACGCCGCCCTTGGTCGCCTCGTCGCCGAGCTTCACTTGTACGCACACCGAGAGCGGCGGAGCGTGAAAGGGTCTTTGTTCAGACAGCCGGGTCGCGATCTTCAAACGATCGACGGTGTGTACCCAGTCAAAATTTTCGGCGACGGGTCGGGTTTTGTTGGTTTGCAGCTGACCGATGAAATGCCAGGTCAGGGCGCGATCACGTAGCGCTTCGATTTTGTCGATGGCCTCTTGCAGATAGTTTTCGCCGAAATCCCGTTGGCCGATATCGGCGAGTGCGGCGACCGCAGCAGCCGTTTGCAGCTTGCTGACGCCGATGAGCGTGATCGATTCGGTCGCTCGGCCCGCCTGTGCGGCGGCGGCCGCGATCCGCGCGCGGACCGAGGCCAGCCGTGCCGCGGGCGAGGCTGCAGCCGTGCTCACGATGGCCGCGAGCTCAAACGTCGAAGACGGCGTAACCGTCGAATACGGGGCCGTCGACGCAGACCCGCTTCATGGCCGGGCCCGCGGAGGTTTTCACGCGTACTGCACAGCCGGCGCATCCACCGACGGCACATGCCATGAATTCTTCGAGCGATACCTGACAGGGCAGGCCGAAGCGCGCAGCAAGCTTGGCCGTTGCTTCGAGCATCGGCGTCGGGCCGCAGGCAAAGATTTCGACTTCGGCGCGGGCGGCCTCATCGAGCGAGCCCAGCCACGCCGCGGCCAGCTCGGTGACGAAGCCATCGAAACACCCGGGGAAGCCACTGCGACTCGCCAGCCTCGAGGGTACGCTCCAGGCATCGAGCAGGGGCATCGCAGCGATCACGCCGTGAGGAATGCCGGGCACCAGAATAGTCGATGGGCGACTCTGGAACGGAAACGGAATCTCCGAGCCCATCAGCACGAGCGGCTGCCAGCGGGCGCGTGTATCGGTGCTGAGCATCTCGGCGAGAAATACCATCGGCGGAATGCCGACCCCGCCACCGATCAACAGGGGTCTGGGTTTTGCGGGCGTGGGCTCGAAGCCGCGCCCGATGGGCCCGAGCACCGAGAGCACCTCGCCGACTCGCCGCCTTGCGAGCGCCGCGAGACCGGGGCCGACGATCTTGTACAGAATTTCGATCCAGCCTGCGCGCGCATCGACACGCATGATCGACAACGGCCGGCGCATCGGGATGTCGTCGTCGACCGAAAGATGCGCAAAGCTGCCGGGCTGCGCGCGCGCAGCGCACTTCGGCGCCTCGATGCGCACGATGTACTGCTCGCCGGCAAAGGCTTGCTGCGCGAGGATCTTGCCATCTTCGAGACAAATGCTGCCGCGATGCGCGGGTTTCATGAATGCACTCCGCCCAAAGTTTCTTCGAGCACGGCCATACGAACGGCGACGCCGTTTCGGACCTGATCGCGGATCACCGATTGTGGACCATCGGCGACATCCGAGGCGATTTCCACGCCGCGATTCATCGGTTGCGGATGCATGACGATGGCATCGCCACGGGCGCTGCGCAGCCGTTGCTGCGTGAGGCCCCATTCGGCGAAGTAGGCGGCTTCATCGGGAATGGCCGCGGCGCTCATGCGTTCTTTCTGGATGCGCAGCATCATCACGACATCGCAGTCGGCGATGCCGGATTCGAGCGACCCGTGCCGCAGACAACCCGCGAATTCCTTGGCGTCGGGCATGAGTGCCGCCGGTGCGACGATACGGATTTCGCGGGCACCGAAGGCCGCAAAGGCCTGCCATGCCGAGCGCGCGACGCGTGAGTGGCGAATGTCGCCGACGATGGCGATGCGCAAACCCTCGATGCGACCTTTGTGTTGGCGCACGGTCAGCGCATCGAGCAGACCCTGCGTCGGATGCGAGTAACCGCCTGCCCCGCCCGACAACACGCTGACCCGATCGCCGACGTGCCGCGCCACGAGATCGGGGACCGAGGCGTCGGCGTCACGCAACACGAAGGCATCGACCTGCATCGACTCCAGCGTGGCTACGGTATCGAGGATGCTCTCGCCCTTGAGTCGCGACGACAACTGCACTTCGATGTTGACTACATCGGCGCCGAGCCGATGCGCAGCGAGTTCGAAAGAGACACGCGTGCGTGTCGAGGGTTCGGCGAACATCACGGCTACGGTTTTGCCGGCAAGCCCGGTGCTGCGTGCCGCGGGAGCCGATGCGGGAGTCGAAAAATGCTGGGCGCGTTCGAGTAACCGAGAGAGCAGGGGCTGCGGTAATCCATCGAGTGTGAGCAGATGACGCAAAGAGCCGTCGGCGCGCAGCTGCGTGGCGAGCGATGAGTGCTGGGTTTCGACCATGTTCAGCGTTTGCGTCCTGCAGTATCGACTTTGCGCGTCATTCGCCGCCAAGCCAGCGTTCGAGAATCACGGTCGCCGCAGCGCTGTCGATCGCAGCCCGATCGTAGCGCTTGCGCTCGCCGGCGCTGCGCCGATCACGCAGCGCCGCCTCGGCCTCGAGCGATGAGTAGCGCTCGTCGACCATGTGTACGGGCAGCTTGAGTCGGCTGCCGAGCGCTTTGGCGAAGGCCGTCGAACGCTCGGTCATCACGCTCGACGACCCATCGACATTATATGGGCAGCCGACCACGAGTTGCCGCGCGCCCACTTTGATGGCCTCGGCTTCGAGGGCACGCCATTCGGTTTCGCTGATGTTCGGCGCGCTACGCACCAGCGCGGCGAGCGGACGCGCCGTGCGGGTCAGCGTATCGCCGACCGCGATGCCTATGCGACGCATCCCGAAATCGAAGGCCAGCACGACCTCGGGGATGCGGAATTCCTGATCAGGCGTGCCCTGCGACATGACTCATGCGACCGATGTCGATGCCGAGTTGCCGCCAAACGGCATGCCAGCGATCCTCGAACGGCATGCCGAAGAGTATGCGCTCGTCGACCGGCAACGAGATCCACGCGTTATCCCGCATTTCCTGCTCGAGCTGGCCGACCTCCCAGCCCGCGTAGCCCAGCGCGATGAAGGCGTCGGGTGGGCCTTCGCCCCGCGCCATGGCGGCGAGCACGTCGCGCGAGGTGGTGACGTGGATCTGCTCGGACACGGCGTGCGAGGAATCCCAGCGACCGCCCGGCCGGTGCAGGACGAAACCGCGATCGCGATGCACGGGGCCGCCGCGCAGCACGGTGCGTGCGGCGAGTTCCGCATCGCTCGTTTCGAGTTTCATTTGTTCAAAAATTTCGCCCAGCGTCATCGACAGTGGTTTGTTGATCACGATACCGAGAGCACCGCGCTCGCGACTGTGCTCGCAGACCAGCGTCACGGTTTGCGAGAACTCGGGGTCGGCGAGCGAGGGCATCGCCACCAGCAGATGATTCGTCAGACTGCTGCCGTCGCTCATGTGGTCGTTGCCCCCCGGTTTGCCGCTCCTGCGCTCGCTGCCTCGAGCCGACGTCGGATCGAAGCGATCAGTGCAGCGGCGATATCGATGCCGAATTGTTTGTCGAGTTCGCGGATGCCCGTCGGACTCGTGACGTTGATCTCGGTGACGTAATCACCGATCACGTCGAGACCGACGAACAGCATGCCCTGCTCGGCGAGTCGCGGACCAATCTGTGCGGCAAGGAAACGGTCGCGCTCGGTCAGTGGGCGGCCGACGCCGGTCGCGCCGGCGGCGAGATTGCCGCGGTTGTCGCTGCTGCTCGGGATGCGCGCGAGCGCGAACGGCATGGGCTCGCCATCGACCAGCAGCACGCGCGAATCACCACCGGTGACGATCTCCGGCAGGTAGCGCTGCACGATTGCAAACCGTGAGCCGTAATCGGTGAGGGTTTCGAAGATCACGTTGGCGTTTTTGTCGCCGTGCTCGATCACGAAAATCGAGCGACCGCCCATGCCATGCAGCGGTTTGCAGACGATTTTCCCGTGCTCGCCCAAGAAGGCATGCATGTCCGTCATGTCGCGGGTGATCAAGGTCGCTGCGCAGCACTGCGGGAACCAAGCCGTATAGACCTTCTCGTTCATGTCGCGCAGGCCGCGCGGACGGTTGACCACCATCGCGCCCTGATCCTCGGCACGTTCGAGAATGTAGGTGCTGTAAATGTACTCGGTGTCGAACGGCGGGTCTTTGCGCATCAGGATGACGTCGATGTCGCCAAGACGAACCGTTCTCGGTTCGCCGAGCTCGTACCAACGCGCGGGGTCCTTGAATACTTTGAGCGGCCGGGCGCGACCACAGGCGACGCCGTCGCGCAACCACAGGTCGCCGAGCTCGAAATAAAGCAGGTCGAAGCCGTCGGCCGCAGCGGCCCAAAGCATTGCGAGCGTCGAGTCCTTCGCGAACTTGATGTCCGCGATCGGGTCCATCACCACGGCGAGCGTCGGTCGGGAAGTCATGACAAATCCGCCAATGGGCGCTACGCTTGTCGCCCCGGTCGGCATCGAGTTGCACCACGCTGCGTGCGGTGCCGACCGGCACGATGCGCTGCACGCCGAGTTCGGTCGCTTTCTGCATCACCCAATCCATGCGCTCGCCGCGCGACAAGCCTTGTAGCAGCGTGATCTGGAGGGGTGATTCGCGCTCGATGGGCAGGTGCTCCTCCAATTCGACCCAGGCCTCGCCTCGACCCGCGATTTCGAGCCGGGCGCGATACTCGCCACCACGCCCGTCGAAGATCGTGATCGCAGTCCCACTGCGCAGACGCAAAACTTTGATCACGTGTTGCGCGGCCGGCGCGGGCAGGGCGAGTTTGCGGCCGTGCGCGAGTGCACTCGCGAGGGGCGCTTCGAGGTAAACGCGGATGTTCCTCATGCCGAAGCGCTCACGGCGATGTCGAGACCCTCGCGCGCCACGGCGACCATGAGATCGATCTCGGCGGGGGTGATCACGTAGGGGGGCATGAAGTAGATGACGTTGCCCAAGGGGCGCAGCAATACGCCGCGTTGCAGTGCATGCCGATAGATGTGCAGATGTCGTCGTTCGCGCCAGTCAAAGTTCAGTCTGGCTTGCCGATCGCGCGCGAATTCCACCGCGACGATCATGCCGCACTGCCTGATTTGCGCCACGTTCGGGTGATCTGCGAAAGCGCTGCGCGTGGCCGCGCCGAGATGTGCCGCAAGCCGCTCGTTGGCCGCGAGCGCATTGCGCTCGCGAAACAACTCGAGCGACGCCAGCGCCGCAGCGCAGGCCAGCGGATTTCCCGAGTAGCTGTGGGAGTGCAGAAAAGCGTTGAGCTTGACGTATTCGTCGTAAAAAGCCGCATAGGTCGACTCGCGAGTCAGCACCACCGACATCGGCAGGTAGCCGGCGGTGAGCCCCTTCGACAAACAAAGAAAATCAGGCGTTATGCCGGCTTGCTCGCAGGCGAAGAGCGTTCCCGTGCGACCAAAACCCACGGCGATCTCGTCGGCGATCAGATGTACCTCGTAGCGATCGCAGGCCTCGCGCACGAGTTTCAAGTAGAGCGGATCATGCATGCGCATGTTGCCGGCGCATTGCACCAGCGGCTCGAGGATGACCGCAGCGATGGCGTCGGCCTGCTCGGCGAGCACGGCCTCGAGTTCGGCCGCACGACGCCGCGCGATATCGGCGGCGGTCTCGCCCGCTTCACCGTCCGAGGCATCGGGCGAGGCGACGGTGATCACGTCCATGAGCAGCGGACGGTAGATCGCTTTGTAGAGCTCGACGCTGCCCACCGCGAGCGCACCCAGCGTCTCGCCGTGATAGCTGTTGGCGAGCGTGACGAAGCGGGTCTTGCCGGCGCGACCGACGTTTTGCCAGTAGTGAAAACTCATCTTCACCGCGACCTCGATCGAGGCCGAGCCGCTATCGGCGAAGAAACAGCGGCTGAGTCCTTGGGGTGCGAGCGCCGTGAGCTCCGCCGCGAGCCGAGCTGCAGGCTCGTGCGTGAAGCCGGCGAACATCACATGGGGTAGGCGATGCAGTTGCTCCTGCACAGCCGCGTTGATGTGCGGATGGGCATGACCCCAGAGATTGACCCACCACGAGCTGATGGCATCGAGGTACATGTGTCCGTCGTGATCCTTGAGCCAGACGCCGCTACCCGAACGGATCGGCACGAGCGGCATGGTCGACTCGTGGTCCTTCATTTGCGTGCAGGGGTGCCAGACGTGCGCGAGATCGAGGGCGCGCAGCCCAGCGTTCGAGTACGGGCGCATGACCACATTTTGGCACGATCCCAGCGCTCGCGAGGGTGTGCCGTGTATCATCGATCGCCGGGCTCGATCGCAGGGGGTCACGCATCATGAACCAGCCAAGTGCCGGGCGCGAAGCGCCCAAATACTACCCGTGGGCCGTTGCCGTGATGGGCATGCTGGCGCTGTTTCTGTCGAACGGCATGACGGCGACCGGCATCACCATCTTCGATCCTTCGCTGCTCGACGAATTCGGCTGGTCGCGCGGCGATTTCAAATTCCGCGACTTTCTGAACTTTGCCTTGACCGCGACCATCTCGCCCTTCGTCGGCATCCTCATCGATCGGGTCAATCCGCGTTACTTGTTGATGACCGGGTGCGGCCTGCTCACGCTCGGCTACGTCGGCTACAGCATGATCGCCAACGGTGGCCCGGTGCCGGTGATCGAGGCGATTGCCGTGGTTACGGCGCTCGGCCTCGCGGGCGTCGTGGTGGTGGCGCTCGGTTCGCTCGCGCCAGGGCTCGGTCGTGCGGCCGCCGTGCTCATCGCGCTCGTGCTCGCGGCGCTCGGTCTTTGGCTGTACGTCGAGAACTGGATGGGCGTCGCCCTCAAGCAGGTCTACCTCATCCACCTCATGTTCTCGCTCGCGTTGTCGACCGCAGGTTCGATGACCGTGATCTACCTCGTCTCGAGCTGGTTCGTGAAATATCGCGGGCTTGCGATCGGCATCGCGCTCGTCGGCACCAGTCTCGGCAGCGCCGTGTTGCCGTTCGTGAACCCGTACCTGATCGAGGCCTTCGGTTGGCGACAGGCTTATCTCTACAACGCGCTGATGCCTGTCGTCCTGCTGGCGTTGATCGTGCTCGTCATTCGCGGCACGCCGGCTCAAGCAGGCTACAAAGCCGTAGGACAAAACGAGGCGCTCGGCGATCTCAAGCAGCACGGCCTGACTTTTCAGCAAGCAATCCGCACCCGCACGTTCTGGGCGATCGGTCTGTCGGGCTTCCTGAGTTACTACGCGATCTTCTCGTTCGTGCAGCACTACGTGCTGCATCTCAACAAGGGTTTCGGCTTCACGCTTAAAGAAGCGGGCCTGCAGCTTTTTCTATTCAGTCTCGTTGCCATGGTGGCCAAGCTCGCCAACGGTGCGATCGCCGATCGCATCGATCGGCACAAAGTATTCATGACCTGTCTCGTGATCATGTTCATCGGCCTCGTTGGACTCGCGAGCATGAAGCGCGAATGGGTGGTGATCTCGGCGGTGGTCATTGGGCTCGGTTGGGGCGGCTTGTTCACGCTCTACAACATGCTGGCCGTCAACAATTTCGGCTTGCGCGAGATCGGCCGCATCAATGGCTCGATCAGTTTTCTCGAGTCGATCGGCGTCGGTCTTGGCAGCTGGATCACCGGCAAACTGTTCGACGCCTACGGCAGCTATCAGGTGCCGTTCATCGGCCTGGCCTGCGCGCTATTGCTGTCGATCTTGATCGGCACGCAGATCCGCAGCGAGGTCGACGAGCGGGTGCTCGCCAGCAAGGACTGAGTCAGGGCGCGCCGCGGCGATTTCGATTCCAAACCACCTCGCTGCCGTTTTCGTGGCGCGCGAGCACGCGCGCGATCACGAACAGCAGGTCCGAGAGCCGATTGAGATAGCGCGCGGCGTCCGGGCTCACCGTGGTTTCGGTCGAGAGCGTCCAGACGCGACGCTCGGCGCGCCTGACGATGGTGCGTGCGAGATGACAGGCTGCGGCAGCGGGACCACCGCCCGGCAGAATGAATTCCTTGAGCGGCGGCAGCGGATCGTTGAAGCCATCGAGCTGAGACTCGAGTTGTTCGATCTGCTCCGGCTTGATGAGTGTCATGCCCGGAATGCAGAGCTCGCCGCCGAGATCGAAAAGATCGTGCTGAACGGCGATCAGGCACTCCGCGACGGCCGCGGGCAGGCCGGGCACGGCGAGAATCACGCCGACGGCGCTGTTCGCCTCGTCCACCGTGCCATAGGCCTCGACCCGGGCATCATCCTTGCGCACTCGACTGCCGTCGCCGAGTCCCGTGGAGCCATCGTCGCCAGTTCGCGTATAGATCTTGCTAAGCCTGTTTCCCATGGCGTTTAAGATACCACTCCGTCATCACTGACCCCGAGGGCAATTCGTGCCATCCGCCGAACTGAAGGTCGCCATCGAAGCCGCCGAAGCCGCAGCGCGCGTGATTCGCGAGCTCTATCAGCGCAACCTCGCGGTCGTCACCAAAGCCGACAAATCGCCGGTCACCGAGGCCGATGTCAAAGCCGAGGAAGTCATTCGCGAGGTCTTGTCGCGTCATTTTCCGAGCTACGGTTTTTTTGGCGAAGAAACCGGGCAGCACGCCATGGGTGCCGAGAGCGTTTGGCTCGTCGATCCGATCGATGGCACCAAGTCCTTTGTGCGCGAGTGCCCTTTTTTCTCGACCCAAATTGCGCTGCAGCGCGGTGGTCGAATGGTGCTCGGCGTGTCGTCCGCGCCCGCCTACGGCGAATTTGCGTGGGCGGAGCGGGGCGAGGGCGCGTGGCTTGGCCAGCAGCGCATCCGCGTCAGCGGCATCGATCGCCTCGACGCGGCGATCGTCTCGAGCGGCAATTTGAAAACGCTGGCCTCGGGACTGCGCTGGGCCCGCTACGGCGAGCTCGTGACGCGGGTCAATCGCATCCGCGGCTACGGCGATTTCGTGCATTACCACTTGCTGGCCCGTGGCGCGCTCGATGCCGTGATCGAGTCCGACGTCAACATTCTGGACATCGCTGCACTCACGGTCATCGTCGAGGAGGCGGGCGGTCGCTTCACCGACTTGGACGGCCGGGCAGTCGATCTGACGACCACGTCGGTGCTCGCGAGCAACGGCGCCTTGCACGACGTGCTGCTCGCAGCGCTCGCCTGAGGCGAGTACCGATCAGGGCTGCAATCGAGTGACCTGCCACGCACCGCCGACGCGCGGCGGCTCGGCAGGGTGGTGGCCCGCGATCAGCGTGCGCGACCAGCGCGCGCGATCGTGAATTCGCGACTCACCCTCGACCCAAAGCTCGACCGCTTCGGCGTAAACGTGATAACCGCCCCAGTTGGGCGGCCGCGGAATGTGGTCGCCGAGTCCTGGTGGAGCGGGCGCGTCCTCGGGGCCGGGGACGGGTACGTCGAAGCGACGTGCCACCGCAACGACCGCGGCTTCCAACTCCGCGCGCGACCCGACGGGCGAGCTCTGCGCGCTCGCCCAGGCGCCTACGCGCCGCTGCCAGGGGCGAGTGCGGAAGTACGCATCGCTCTCGGCCGCCGGTGCGCGCACCACGCGACCCTCGATGCGCACCTGCCGATAGAGGTGGTCCCAATGCATGACGAGCGCCACGCGCGGGTGGGCCTCCAGTTCGCGGCCCTTGCGCGACTCGTAATTGGTGAAGAAGCTGATGTATCCGGGGTCGACCACGATTTCCTTGCAGAGCACGACGCGGGCCGACGGTTGACCCTCGGCGCCGACGCTGGCGACGACCATGGCATTGGGGTTCGGCTGATCGCGCCGCGAGCGCGCGAGCTCGAGCCAACCGGCGGCCATGGCGAGCGGCTCGACCGGCAGGGGATCAGGCAGGAACTGGACGGGTACGGGCATGGCCGAATCTTAGCGCGTCGGCTTGTGCCGCACGGCTATAGTAAGTGGCTGCGCAGGAGTCTGCGCCCGAAACGAGCCTTGGAACATGGCGACCCTCGAAGAACTCCGCAAACACCTCGATGACATCGACCGGCAGCTCATCGAGCTGATCGCCGATCGACAGCGCACGAGCGGCGAGATCGCCCGCGTCAAGCGCTCCACCGGGCATCCGACTCGCGACTACGGTCGCGAGCGTGAGGTGATCGTCGGTGCGCGCGCCTTGGCCGAGAGTCGAGGCGTGCCGGCGCACATCGCCGAAGACCTGATGCGCATGCTCATCCGCAGTTCGCTCGCGACGCAGGAGCGTTCGAGCGTGGCCGCCCGCGGGCACGGCAGCGGCCGCCGCGCGCTCGTCATCGGTGGCGCGGGCAAGCTCGGCGGCTGGTTCGTCGACTTCCTCGCCTCGCAGGGTTTCGAGGTCGAGGTGAGCGATCCGGCGGGTGCGCCCGCAGGGACCCGCGATGTCGGCGACTATCGGCAAGACAGTTTGCAGCAGGACTTCATCGTCGTTGCCACGCCTCTCGGACAAACCGACGCCGTCCTGCGCGAGTTGGCGATGCGTAGGCCCGGCGGCGTGATCTTCGACGTCGGCTCCCTGAAGTCGCCGCTGCGTGGCGGACTGATGGCGCTCAAGTCGCACGGCTGTCGCGTGACCTCGGTACATCCGATGTTCGGTCCCGACACCGAATTGTTGTCGGGCCGACACGTCATCTTCGTCGATCTTGGTCACGAAGAGGCGCTTGCCAAGGCGCGCGAACTCTTTGCGCCGACGATGGTCGAGCAGGTGGTGATGTCGCTCGACGAGCATGATCGCCTGATCGCCTACGTGCTCGGGCTCTCGCATGCACTCAATATTTCTTTCTTCACTGCACTCGCCGAGAGTGGCGAGGCGGCGCCGCGTCTGGCCAAACTTTCGAGCACCACTTTTGACGCCCAGCTCGACGTGGCAAGCCGCGTTGCGCAGGAGAGCCCCCAGCTCTACTACGAAATCCAGGCACTCAATGATTACGGCGCTGAGTCCCTCGAGGCGCTCGCCAAGGCCGTCGAAACCCTGCGTCGTACGGTGCTTTCGCGCGACGCGGCCACCTTCGCCGCACTGATGGAACGCGGTCGCGAGTATCTCGAGGATCGCAAATCGATGACGGCGCGTCGCGCCTGAGACTCGCTCCCGGCCATGACCGACCTGATCGATCGTGACGGTTTTCGCGCCAACGTCGGCATCGTGCTGATGCAGGCAGACGGTCGGGTTTTCTTGGGCAAACGCGCAGGCGGCAAGGGCTGGCAGTTTCCGCAGGGCGGCTTGCGTATCGGCGAATCGGTGGAGCAGGGGATGTTCCGTGAGCTCGCCGAAGAAATCGGCCTCGCACCCGAGGACGTGCGCATCGTCGGCGTGACTCGGCGCTGGCTGCGTTACCGCTTGCCGCCGCGCTATCAGCGTCGCGATCAGTTGCCGCTCTGCATCGGGCAGAAACAGCGTTGGTATCTGCTCGAGAGTCTCACCGATGCGCCGCCCGTGCGCTTCGACCAGACCGACGAGCCTGAATTCTGCGGCTGGCGCTGGTCGGACTGGTGGGAGCCCGTTCGCGAAGTCATCCATTTCAAGCGACCCGTGTATCGTCGTGCGCTGCACGAACTCGGTCAGTTCGCATTCCCCGCCGGATTGCCGCCCTACCCCGAATGGTGGGACGAGATGGCAAGCTCGTGAACAAAGATTTGGCCTTCAAAGATCAGGCATTCATCGTCATCCGTGGCATCGGGCCATCGCGGCTGCGCATGTTCTTGGTGTTCGGCGTGCTGGTGCTGGGCTTGCTCGGCTGGGGGCTCTTCGAACTCGGGCGTTCAGGCATCGGGGTGGGCGTCACCAATCCGCTGAGCAACATGGCCACCTTGCGCCGTGCGATCGATGAACGCGACGTGATCATCACTGACTTGCGCAGGCAGGTGGCCGAACTCGACACCCTGAAAGTCGCGCAGGATCGAGAACGGCAAGAGTTGGCGCAGAGCATCGGCGAGTTGCAGGCCGAAGTGGCCCGCCAACGGCAGCAACTCGAGTTCTACAAGGGCATCGTCGCAACCACCGAGGCGCCAGCTAACGTGGCTATCCGCACCCTGCGCATCGACAACTCGCGGGCCGGCTCGAGACCGCTGCTGCGCCTGTCGTTGGTGCAGCCCGGAAATCCTCAGAACGTGGTGTCGGGCATGGTGATCGTGACCCTCGAGGGTGCCCGCGCCGGGCGTGCGTCCCGCTACCCGCTCTTCGAAACCGCCTACGGTTTTCGTTACTTCGAGAACCTCGAGCGCGAGCTCGTACTGCCCCCGGGGGTCACACCCGAGCGGCTGACGGTCGAAATCCGTCCGGCTGACAGGGCGATGCGAGCCGTGGTTCAATCGGTGCTCTGGCCACCCTGAGGGGGATCATCATGTTCGGACGCCGCAAGGCCCCGCGTTTGCCGGGTCGTATCGACACCCTGATCGGTCGCGGAACCCAGTTGCGTGGCGATCTCGAATTCACCGGAGGCGTTCACGTCGATGGTGTCCTGCAGGGACACGTCCACGGTGTCGACGGCTCCATGCCGTCCACGCTCTGGATCGGCGAGCCGGGTCAGATCAAGGGCAACGTCGAGGTCTCGATCGCCGTCATCAACGGCGAAGTGATCGGGAACGTTCGCGGGGTGCAGCGGGTCGTACTCGGTGCCAAGGCTCGAGTGACCGGCGACGTGAGTTACGGCGTGATCGAAATGGCCTTGGGAGCCCGTATCGACGGGCGATTGGTGCCGCTCGCCGCCGGCGCTGTCGTTGCGGCGCCCGCGCCGCCCCCGTCG